>JAESQE010000593.1 GCA_016765335.1 Planctomycetaceae bacterium | reverse complement strand
TCTCAAGAAGCTTGGGAATGAGATGCACAGCAAACCGCCAGCCGATTCAACTGCGAAGGATACCCCAGAAACCAAACCTGATTCCCCCCAAGACAACATCGAATCCTCGGAGTGATTTGCCGGTTCAACCAGTCATCGAAGTTCGCTCGAAGCAACCGACGCTACGTTCCTGTTGTTGAATTCACATTGATGCTGATAAACTACCGTCATGAATAAAACAGAAAACATAAGTGCCAACCCCTCTCGTGCTATCTGGTTCTGGGGTGTGGGGTTTCTGACTTTACTAATCCTGGTTACGGCTATTGCCATACCGTTAGGGCAGAATTACCGAGCGATTAAACATGTCGAATCACTTGGTGGTGTAGAAGGATTTCGTCGTGTAGTGGCCACTGAGCCTAACTTTATGCTTAAAGCGTTGCCTGAAAGTTGGCAGGAATGGCTTCGTAATTCGCTGGGGGAAGGAATCCAAACGTTTGAGACTGTAGTATCAATCACCTTGATAAACTCTTCCATCAACGACGATGATCTCAGATACCTGAAAAGATTCACGAATCTGTACTATCTCAGCATTTCCAATACTAAAATAACTGATGCAGGATTGATTCAGTTAAAGGGATTCACGAAACTGAACGTTCTCTGCATTTACAACTCACAAATAACGGATGACGGATTAATTCACTTGAAAGGATTCACGAATTTGATCCATCTCGTCATTTCGAATGCACAAATAACGGATGACGGATTGAGCCATCTGAAGGGACGCACGAATCTGAAGATTCTCGACATTAGCAGGACACAAATAACTGATGACGGATTGATCCATCTGAAGGGACTCACGAAACTGAATTATCTCCACATTCACAAGACACAAGTGACCAAAGAGGGGGTTGCTGAACTGCAAACTGCATTGCCCAATTGTAAGATTAATTACACCTCTGCATCTCCATAATTATGAATCCATTCTCAATAAAGAATGCCCACAAGAGGTGCAATGTTGGCTGGTTGGGATAGCAAATGCGTATCAGGGAAGCTCTATGAAATCCAATATCGCACAGCCTTGCTGGCTGTTTTGTTTGAGCAGGCCTTTATTCCGGGCAGACAAGAATGCCTACCATCCGCTGGCAATATCTTTTGAATTTATATCACCAGCCGTCCCCGCATTCCTTAGTGCGATGGGCAGTCGATCTCAGGCGGCTCGGTATTGCAGAATCATGCGATTTGCGGGCATCGTGATTTGCTTTTTGCGAATCACGCCAGACTTCACTCGACGGAACACATTCAGCATGTGAATGGCATCGCGATAACGGCCTTTGGGTGCTGGGTCGGTTGCTTTGCGAAGGAAATTCACAAATTCAGGAGTCACACGCCTGCGGACCCTCGAAATCCCAGGTGCGGGCCATTCATAGGGCCATTCAGGCCATTGCCCGCTGAGCATGCGGTACAGAATCAACCCCAGAGAAAACACGTCCGATCGCAAAGAGGGTTTCCCCATCGCTTGTTCAGGAGCCATGTAGCCAATTGTGCCCGTGCCTGCGCCTTGAACCGATTTCTGAGCAATTTTAGCGATACCGAAATCGGTTAACTTTAATATCTGACCCGGAAACAAAAGCATGTTTTCGGGCTTAATGTCGCAGTGAATAATTTTCTGGGAATGAGCATAGGCAGCAGCTTCAAGCATTTGTTCGCTCAAATCCAGGATTGTCTTAATAGACATACGACTACGAAGTCGATCTGCGAGCGTTTTTTCTCCCAGCGGATACACGATCACAAAATGATCATCGATGAAGCTTGCATCTTTAAGGGAAAGAATATTCGGATGATCTAACCGAGCCACCATGCGGACTTCGCGACGGAAATCGCTTAGAATCTGATCTGTCACGTACCCTGGATGTGGGGCCTTGATTGCAACACGGATTCCCTCGATGGTATCAAGAGCTCTGTAGACAGTCGCAAACCCACCTTCGGCAATTTTTCCCTCGATACGGTATTTCCCTAGTCGTTGACGAGTCCTAAACACGGCGATGTTACTACTCCTGTGATGTCAATTTATGTTGGTCAATCAGATCCAGCACCCCCGCAAGCGTACCGTCTCACTGGGATTATCGGCTCAATAGGAAAAGTCTCTACAATCGAATCTGTAGAACTGTTTGACATCACCACTTACAATCCTCCATAATACCGATCACGTTCGTGCTGCAAAACTTTTCCGAATGAGTAATCTATTCCGATTAGGAAAGCCTGCGACCGTGAAGGCTACCAATCAATCAAACACTAAAACCGTTTTGGAGCATACCCCGTATGAAACTACTTGCCCTTTTCCTACTTGGAATTTTAGCTTTTGCTCCCTCCCAGGCTCAAGCTGCCCCTCCCAATGTGGTGTTGATCATTTCTGATGATCAAGCTTGGGGTGATTACAGTTTCATGGATCACTCTGCAATCCAAACCCCTCATTTAGACAAACTCGCAAAGCAGTCTCTCACTTTCACACGAGGTTACGTTCCAGATAGTTTATGCAGACCTTCCTTGGTCACAATGGTGACCGGTTTGTACCCGCATCAGCATGGCGTAGTCGGAAACGATCCTCCGCCTCCAGCTGAGTTGGCGAATTTATCCAAGCAAAAACAACGAGCCTCCCAGGAATATCTCGATATTCGAAATAAGTACCTGGAGCACATCGACGACGATCCCAAACTGGCTGAAATTCTGAAAAAGAAAGGCTATCTCAGTCATCAGTCTGGCAAGTGGTGGGAAGGGCATTATTCCCGAGGCGGCTTCACTCACGGAATGACCCACGGCGACCGCAGCAAAGGCGGACGACATGGTGACAAAGGCCTTGAAATTGGTCGCAAAGGTTTGAAACCCGTTAAGGATTTCATCAACATGTCTGTCGAAGAAAAAAAGCCTTTCTTTGTGTATTACGCTCCGCTTCTGCCTCACACCCCACACAATCCGCCTGCACGATTACTGGAAAAGTACAGCAAAAAAACACCTCACCTGCCCGTTGCAAAATATTGGGCAATGTGCGAATGGTTTGATGAAACGTGTGGCGAATTGGTCAATTTCATTGACGATAAAGGCTTAGGCAAAGAGACCATCATTCTTTACGTGACAGACAACGGCTGGATCAATGAAGAAAAATCTAGCCGATATGCTCCTCGATCCAAACGTTCTCAATACGAAGGCGGCGTCCGTACCCCGATTATGGTTCGCTGGACCGGTCATGTCGAACCGAAAATGGATCGAACACATCTGGCAAGTTCCATCGATTTGGTCCCCACGGTTCTGCATGCCGTGGGACTCGAAAGCGAAATCACCGATCAGATGCAGGGAATCGACTTGCTCAACTCGGTCGCGGTTCACAATCGCAAAGCCATCTTTGGAGAAATCCTGGAACACGATATCCAACACATGACCGACCCGGTCGCTTCGTTGATGTATCGCTGGATTATTGAAGGCGATTGGAAATTGATCGTGCCTCACCCCGGACGCGTCCCCGATGAATCTGCTGAGCTGTTCAATTTGAAAAAAGACCCAAACGAAGAACACGATTTATCCAAAGCAAATCCAAAGCTCGTGAAGTCCCTGACAGCAAAAATCAACAACTGGTGGACCGTTGACTGAATCGGTTGACCAATGACTTAAGAGAACCTCTAGAAGTAGGTTCTCCCCCTTACCAAGGGGGAGATTAGAGTGGTTATAAAACGACGTTTTACCATCAAACGGTCCTCTAACCGGGTAGCCCAACCGCTTTTAGCGGTTGGGTTGCGTAGCAACAAGATGTTCGCGCCATGTGAGTTCCTTCTTTATTGGAAGCACAATTGAAATTGGATGCACATGGCGCATCCATCTTGTGCC
>JAESQE010000592.1 GCA_016765335.1 Planctomycetaceae bacterium | reverse complement strand
TCCAGGGGTTTCGCACCAGCCTCCGTTTGGTTGCTGAACCGATTTAAGCCAATGTGCAGCATCACATAAACGAGCATCTTCTGGATCAACTCCGATGGCAGTCTAACCAACCAGAACTTGCCAAGTGCCATAGATATAATTGACACCCCAGCGACCATGCCAGCTTCCATCTTCCTCCTGATCCTTCCAAATGAAATCGATCGCTTTTTCAACCGAAGGATGACTTCGGTCAATCCCTAACATCGCCAGCGACTCCAGCACACGAGCAGTAATATCAGCAGTGGGTGGATCGATCATTGCATTATGATCTGCAAACGGGACGCGAGTCAAAATTTCCTGGTCGTTATCTGCATCAAATGCCCCCCAGCCACCATTTTCTGACTGCATCGCCAGCAACCATTGTACGCCCCGCCTCAATGCATCCAGAGTCGGCTGCAAACGAGTGACATCTGCCATCGCTGTTCGCCATTGAGCAGCTTTACCCGAAACAATCGTTGTCAGATTCTTCTCTGTTTTATCCATTGAACTCGGCACAAATTCTGCAAACCAGTCGGTATGCAAATCGCTGGGAAGATTTTTAGACAACGCCATCAGCACCATCGTCGTGTCATCGATGTCGGGGTAATATTCGTTGTTATGTTCGAAGTACCATCCCCCGGGCTCGATGTCGGGATGCGCAATGCTCCAATCCCCTTTCTCGCGGACCTCTTTACTTCGTAACCACTGAGCCGCCTTCTCCAAACAATCCTGACTGGCTTCCTGATTCGCTTCACTAATCGCCAACGAAGCAATCGCGGTATCCCAAACGGGAGAATGACACGGCTGGAGACGAATTGTTTCTTCGCAGTTGAGTTCTTCACAGCTGGATTCTGATGCACTTTCTGCATCAACAAGATCTGAAGTTTCAAATTCGTACTGACTGATAATATCCGGATTCAATTTCCGATTACTCAAAATCAAGCCATCTAGATGTTTTCGCGTAGTTACAAATTCGTCAGAATCTTCTTCATAGCCCAACGACTTCAACGCGACCAAGGACCAGACAATCGGAGGAAAGATGGCTCCCAGTCCATCACTACTTTTAAAGCGATGGAGCATCCAGCTTGCAGCGACTCGAATTCCCTTTTTACGATAAGGTAGAAGCCCAATGTTTTCGATAAATTTATAAGCACGGTCTGCTTGACGAAAAATCCACGACCAGGGGATTCTCGTTTTATAAGTTAGATCGTCGACTTTATCAGAAATATCAGGAACAGCACTGAGCTGCCCAGGCGAATTGACGAACAGTTCGTCGATCAACAATTCTTGTGATAATTGCCGCTGAGGTTTGTAAACCCACAATAAACTTAGTGGTACAACAATCGTGCGAGACCAGGCAGACAGGTCGTACAATGTGACCGGAAACCATTTGGGAAGCAGCATCAATTCTGGAGGAACCGCGGGGCACTGTTTGTAGTTCAACTGTCCCAATAACGCTAAATAAAACTTAGTAAAACTGTTGATTTTTTCTGCACCGCCGGCTGCAAGAATTGCTAATTTGGCGCGAACCATGTACTCAGCCTCGGGAGAATGCCCGGTGATTTTTAATGCCCAGTACGCTTTAACCGATGCGCTAATTTCCAACGGCCCGTCAGGGTAAAGTGCCCAGCCACCGTGATCGCACTGTTGTTGCAAAATGTATCGAGCGGCTAGCTGAACATTCTCGGTTTTCTCTTCACCCAGGTAAGTCAAAAGCAGAATGTATTCCGATTCAAGAATTGTATCCCCTTCCAACTCTCCCACCCAGTAGCCGGTGGAGTGCTGGCGATTCTGAGGAAACTGGACCGTCGAAGAAATCGCCTGCCCCAACGGAGACTGATCTGCCTCGACCTGAGGCAAACGCGATTGTTCCAACACAGGATCAACAAATCGCTGCGACTTGGTCGGTCTTTTACTATCGTGCTGATCGTCAACGCGATAAAAACGAGCATTCTGTCCTCCTGACTCCATTGCAATATCACTCCATAAAGACGAGAGGTATTTAGCCCCCCATTGATCTCGATCCTTCAGTGATTCTTCAACCGGAAAGTATACGAATATTTCCAGATTCTGTCACCAGCGTTCACTCTGATGCAGAGTGATTTTCTAGATGTTAATATGACGGCCCTCTCCATTGCCACATGGTATACCATGTGGTACCATGGGCGTAGTTAAAAGATCCGAACCGCGATAAAAGTCTTAGAGAATAGGTAATAATGGGGGAAAACGATATTTGCGAAAAGCTATCTCAGCTGATTTTCTCCGGTGAATTCGAAACCGGTAGCAGTCTCGTGGAACGCAAATTGGCGTCCCGGCTGGGAGTCAGTCGTATTCCCATGCGAGAAGCTCTTTCCAGCCTCGTGGCTCAGGGGGCGCTCGAAGGCGGTCGAAAGGGTGAGGGCGTTCGAATTCGTCGTTACACGGTTGATGAAATTCGAAAGCTCTATGATTACCGGGCGGCGATTGAAGGGGGAGTTGCCCGAGCAGCTGCAACTTCTGCAAGTGAATCCGATATTCTGCGTTTGGAACTTATTTGTGACGGGATGCAGGCGATCTTAGATGAAGAAGATTTTTCGAAGTGGAGTAGTCTGGACGTAAAATTTCACGAAGCGTTAGCAGAGGCCAGTCACAATGAACGTTTTGAGTTGTCCTTGAAAAGCCTGTTGCGCGAATGCTTTTATGTTTTTTATATTCTATCGAGGCAGAAAAGTCGACGCGAATTGTCGAGTGAGGAATTTGCGTCGCATAAGCGTCAGGCGATTGCAGATCATCGTGTTATCTTGGAGTGCCTGAAATCGCATGACGCGGACGGTGCAGAGGCAAGATCTCGTTTACATATTTTACGCACTTCAGATCGCGTCATTCGCACTTCAATCGAAACAGATCTGGAAAATTAATAATGGTCAACTTAATACCGTTGTATCAAAGAAATGAGGATTGTATGAGACTGCACGTTTTCATCGTGATGGCTTTCCTGTTGGTTGATATTTCGTACGCAGTCGGTGCAGGGCCGAAACCTGAGCGACCACAATATAAGCGGGAACAAGTCATCTTGAACCCCGACGATTTCGTAGCATCGGGCGAAAAATCTTATCTTGCCTTTCCGGCTATCGTGCGACTGAATGATCAGGAAATATTGATTTCATATAAACGCGGTCGCAGTCATGGCAGAGATCTGGATGCAATTTTAGAGACAGTTCGATTCAACACGCTGACAAACAAAGTTGTTGAACGCAAGATTCTGGGCAGCCAACAGGGACTGATTTACCAGATGGGAGAATGGATCAAATTTCCTGACGGTCGCCTCAGCAATATTGTGGATGTGCAAAAAGTAGTGCGTGATCATGGAGCGAATCGACATCATCGCGTTGGCTCGATGTGGGCAACGAGTGACGATAACGGGAAAAGTTTTTCCCCGATGAAGAAATTAGGGCCAATCGATGGCATCGAATATGGCTACATCTTTGAAGGAGTTATCGTAGACAACACGGTTTACGTGTTAGCAATGGATTTTCCAGAACTCACTTCACGTAAAAGTTCTTACGATGAACAAGGCAAACGTATTTATGGGCAGGTTTCAATCATTGCCTCTTCAGATAATGGAAGAAGCTGGTCGCGAATTCGTAATCTTAGTCGGGAATTTGGTAACCTGGATCTCAACGAAAGTTCGTTAACCCCTTACAAAAATGGTTTTATCGTTGCAACTCGCGGCTACGACAGCAAAGTCCGACTGCACCGGGTTGATAAAGACTTTCGACTACTCAAGCAACGGGATCTGACAGCAGATAACGAATTTATTGGTACACATATCGGACGACCACGCCTTTTTAATCATGACCGAAACTTGTATTTACTAGGTCGTAACGCACGTGGCGGCCCGATGGAGTTGGCGTTGTTCCGGATTGACCCAGAGACATTTTCGGTCCAGCGGCACGTTGAACTTGGCCCAAACAAGGGAGTCACGATCAAAGATGGCTACTATGCAGTCCCTTATTATCAAAAGAAGAATGGTCAGACACTGTTTAATGTCATTACCTACCGCATGCCCAAAGGAAAGAAATATCCGGAGATTGTTCGCCTGGAGTTTCTTTGGAATGAAGTTCGATAATTAGTCGATCTTGAAAAACTATTTTGGATCTAGCATGTTAGGTAGTGGCTGGGAGTCGAGGTGTTAGAATTTGCAAGGTTTTCACCTGCTCG
>JAESQE010000591.1 GCA_016765335.1 Planctomycetaceae bacterium | reverse complement strand
GATCTCAAAATTGGCCGGAGTTTCCCAGCTCCAGAAGACTGTTGCATTCGCAGATGGTCCAGATAAAGAGGACCCGTTAAAAAACTTGACGGCTGTTCCGGGGCGACTGAAAGATTTACTTGCAGGGAAAATTACAATCCCTCGTAAACCGAAACCTAAAACTGCAAAGCCTGCAACGAAGAAGTCAGAGAAATCTGCTAGCAAAACGACAAAGAAATCAACCAAGGAAGTCAAAGGCAACAAAACTGCGACCGCGAGCAAGAGCGTGGCGGCTAAAAAGAAGTCGGTTAAAAAATCGACCGCCGTCATCAAGAAGCCTGTGGTAGCGAAGAAAACTGTAGCGAAGAAAACAGCAACAAAAAAAACATCGTCTGCGAAAAAGAAGATAGCCAAAAAGGCCACTAAGAAAAAAACTACAAAAAAAAGGACGTAAGTGAAACCAGAGTCGCTTCATTTTATGGCAACGAGATTCAAATCGAAGCTTGAGACTGGCTATCGCTCAATGTCTTTAACATACATGGAATTGCTATTGGTTGTTTGCTTTCCTCACCGACTCTTTGAGTATCCCAACTTGCTAAGCGGGATGACATGTAGTAGCTTGCATTGGTCAACACTGGTCTGTTTTACAATAGCCTTTGTGTCGGTTGATGTTGCGTTGCCAGTTGCTTGATGTGAAACGATTCGTCAAATAACAACACGAATTCTTATTCGGAGAACTCAGAATGCTTGTTAGATCCTCTGCTCGATTATTCCTATTATCTACGGCTTTATTTTTATCCTACGGAGATCGCTCAGTAGTATTTTCAGCAGAAATGCTTGCAGATGGCGTCTCTGTATTTCGAGTTGAGTCAGATAATTGGGATCGTGTTGTGCCGGCAGGTAAAGAGATCGATGCAATCATTGGGGATTTTGTACTCAGGAATAGGTATGTCACTGCGGTTATTGCTCAGCCAACCGCTTCTCGTAATGCAAATATGACAGTACGTGGAATTGCGGGTTGCTTAATTGATTACACGACAAATGAGCAACCCAGTGACCAGCTCAGTGCTTATTACCCTGGTGCGAGAAAATATCCGTTTCGTTCCTGGAAAATTATTGATCGGCAAGGGAAGCCAGTTCATCTGAAGCAGGCTCAGAAAAATCATGATGAGCTTGAAATCCGTGTGACGGCCTCTGCTTTTGATGACCGTGCAGAATTGGTTGTCAGCTACCGATTGAAAACAGATTCTCGTTATCTGGTGGTTACGCAAACGTATCATAATACCAGCGATAAGGATTTGACAATTTCGTTCTCTGACGAAGTCCGGCTTGATGGTGGCAAGGAAGACATGCTTAAGTCACCCAATGGGGAGAATGAACTTTATTGGATTGATGACAGGTTTTGGAAGCAGACTTATGGGATTGTTTGTCCTGACAGGTTACTGACTTCTCGTAGTGATTCCCGAAATACATTGCTGAGCTATAAAATCGAAGGCGAAAAAAACGAACTCGTTCTTAAAGCAGGGGATGAAATTTCTAACATTGTTCATTGGCACGTTGCTTCTGATTTGTGTGATATACGGTCTGGTCTTGTGAAGTTACCTGATGCCTCAAACGGCACTACTGCAATGACTGTACTTGCATCTGGAACCCGGTTGCCTAATGCACGTATTGAACTTTCTCAACAGGGGAAATACTTCGGCACACTTTGGACTGATGGAAGTGGCCGCGTGGATCAATCGTTACCCACGGGAGAATACTCAGCCAAGGTTTCTTTTCACGGTATTGTTCTTATCGAAAAAGCACCGCTGAGTATTCTTAAAGGGGTGAATGTGATTGAACTGGAGAGTTCAATCGAAGTCGGCACTTTAAAAATTAAAGTTACTGATGGCAGCAAAGCAGCCCTGCCCTGCAAGGTGGAATTGATAGCAGATAGTGACGCCAATCAATTGAATTTCGGTCCGGAATCAGCAGAGGTTGCAGTCAAAAACTTACTCTATCTGCATCAGGGACACGATGAAGTACTGCTTCCTGTTGGTGAGTATGAAGCGATTATTAGTCGAGGACCAGAATACGATGCATTATTCACAAAAGTGAAAGTGCATCCTGACGAGACCACGTCACTCACTGCGACGCTTAAACGAGTTGTTGATACAACAGGATGGGTGAGTACGGAGTTTCATAGTCATAGCAGTCCCTCGGGAGATAACAGCGGAAGTCAATTCGGCCGGGTGTTGAATTTAGTGTGCGAACATCTCGAATTTGCTCCATGTACAGAACACAATCGCATCGACACCTACGTCCCCCACATCAAGGCACTGGGGATCGAAAAATTTCTTGCAACATGTTCTGGAATGGAACTCACAGGTAGTCCCCTGCCCTTGAATCATCAGAATGTTTTCCCTTTGATTCGCAAACCACACACGCAAGATGGTGGTGGGCCTTTGACTGATACCAGTCCGGAAAAGCAAATTCAACGAGCAGCCTTGTGGGATAACCGCAGCGATAAACTGGTGCAACAAAATCATCCTGATATTGGTTGGCTCTTTTACGACAAAAATGGCGATGGAGTGCCTGATGGCGGTTATGCTGAATCGTTGGCATTGATTGAGACCATCGAAATCCACCCACTGGGATCAATTCTAAATTTATCTTCGCCTTACGAGTCGAAACAAAGCAAGCGAAATAACCGGATGCTCAACTGGCTTCAGTTATTGAATCAGGGCTACCGAATAACCGGCGTGGTTAATACGGACTCGCATTACAATTATCATGGTTCAGGTGGACTACGAAACTGGGTAAAAAGTTCAACTGACCAGCCTGATGAAATTCAGGCACTGGAGATGGTACATGAAACAGAAAAAGCTCATTTGATTATGTCCAATGGGCCATTTCTGAGTGTTTCCTTGATGGATCGTACTAGCGGTGAAGTTATTGCGATACCTGGTGATGGTATATCACCCAAGTCTAAAAAAATGAATCTTCATGTTCGTGTGCAATGCCCAAATTGGTTCGATATTGATCGTGTGTTTGTGCTAATCAATGGAAAGTCACACCCGATTCATAATTATAAACGGGCTACGCATCCAAACATGTTCAGTTCCCAGGTTGTAAAGTTTGACCAAACGCTTTCAATCGAATTGAACAATGATGCCCATATTGTTGTTGTGGCTGCCGGAGAAAATTCTCAGCTGGGACCGGTTCAAGGTCCATCTTGGGGAAAGCAGCAGCCAATTGCCGTCTCAAATCCCATCTTTATCGATGCTGATGGCAAGGGCTATAAAGCCAATCTCGATACAATCCTCGAAGCATTGCCTGTTAAGTCAGATTAGTTATTTGATAAATTGATGCATCCTTGGCACTGCCGTGCATGCGGGTGTCTAAGTTGTACTCAAACGTGCATTACTAATATTAAAGAAGTTCTCTCTTGCAGTGCTCGAGCATCTCTGGTACTGTAATCAAAGTCAGGTGGCTCCTGTGCTACGGGGGTGGATTAATTAGACCTTCCCGTTTTGGGGGAACTTTCTACACAGTGGATGCATCAAATGGATAACCGAGATATTATTCAACTTCAAATCTTTATAGGCGATTGGTAATGGGCAGCAAAAAGAAGAAGAGAAAAAAATCTAATGTGGATAGTGCTCAGCTTGTTAAGGGTGTATTCATTTTTGCTGTGCTTGTAGGGGTTGTCTACTTTTTTAATAATTTGGGCGGCAACGACTCATCATCAAATACATCCGTTGTCAGCTTGGCTCCTGCACGTGCGATTCATAATAATGGTGGTGTTCAGGCTGAAGGAAATGGTCATCAGCAATCTTCAGGGCAAGATGAGAATATAGTACAACCATTTAAACCCATTATAGACCCCTCTAAAACTGAAGAAATGACTCCGGATCCAGTTAATGAATCCCCGGTAATGAGTAAATCAGAAGCCGTCCCCTTTGCTGGTTCGGGTGGATTTAAGGTTAAGGATACACCCACCGAAGCTGGTTTGCCTGACGATAAGAGTCCCGGCATGAGCCGCGATAATCCTAAAATTATTATCGGAACAGAGCAAGGCAACCAGTTATTGGCCGAAATTACTGAGATGGGCTTTAGTATTCAGATTCCAGATGGTTTTGATTCCGCAGGTTTTATGAAACAGACTATTCAAAAGCACGCGGAACTTGTGATGGATAAAGCGAAGATCCGTCTTTCAACTGATAGTTCGGTTGAGAGTGCCCCATTTATGGTGGTGACAGTTCTGACCATGCCCCAGGAAAATGGAGCCCCAGATGCTTTAAAAGTTTTCATACAGGCGACCGTCACCGGGGTTGATTCTGAAGGAAAACCGGGTACCCAATATGTTACTCTTTGGGAGAACCAGAACACCGATCTTGGATTAGTTTCGTCGCAGGCAGTTGACCAAGGTGTCATCCCAAAAAGATTGGGAGAAAAAATGACCAGCTTCTTTAACAAATTTCACTCTGTTCACTCCCGTGCCATTCGGTCATTGAAATAATCGAGGCATGGCTCTGTTCAATTCTTTGAATTTCGAAGAGTCTCGAATCGTGCGCGTATTGCTTTAATATTCCCAGCAGTCAAGTAGGCACGGTACGAAAAAGTGAGGCCGGGTTTGATTGAAAATGTTCTCAGCGGTGCAACATAAGAACAATTAGACCCCTGGCCTCCTTCGTAGCGATAGCAGGTTGCTTTAGTAGAGCCAGGTACGTAAATTCCGATGCCATCAGATTGATCATCCACGTAAGCAGCCCAATTTTCAGACATACTTACAGATTCGTTGGGCCAGCCAGGGATGTGCTTATTCAACGTGTCACCAGTCCAGGGTTTGCTGCCCGCGTAGGTAACCAGCGTTTTTAGCTTTGGAGAAATAAAGACTGCTGGTGTCTCCTGGTGACGTGCTTTATGTGCCTGGCTTCCGTTGTACGAAAACTTGTAACGTAGATGCACAACTGGGCCGTCCAGTTCTATCCATTGCTCCATGGAACATTCTGTTAATAGTGTGCCAGATGCCCAGTGCCGAGGAGTTGTTCTTGCGTAAGCACTCGTTTCGGTAGATTTGAATTCGTTCACGACTGTCGCGGTTCCCTTGTAGTTACCGCCTTGGACTGGATTGTAACGCCAAGGCTTTTTCACCCACCGAGAACCATCAGCATCACCATAATATGATTGTTGGACAAGCCGACCGTGATCGTAGTGATTCAGTAAGTTTTCATTATTTCTAACCAAAGATAAATGACCAATTGCACCGCCATGTGAACGAAGCAGGCCAAGTCGAAAGTGATCGTTTTCCAGATACACCCAGTCTTTAGATTTCTCTTTCTTGTCCTCAGCGGATAAATCTCTGATAGATGCTTCGAAGAATAGACAGGTTGATAAAATACAGATCAAATATCGCATTAACATCTTCATGGGAATTCAGTGTTGGGATCGAGGGTTTTGTAAGCTGGTTGATTGTCCGGAAGTGCAATTCTTGTGCTGCTTACAGTTGTACGCCAATCTTTCTAAGCACGGCAATCATGAGAAGGTACAAACATATCATGATTGTCGTTGCCACAGCGAAGCTGAGATAAAAATTATACCCTCTTTTCAATAACAGTGGCAGCAAAAGAAAAAACGGCAACGAGGGAAGCACTAGCCAAAAGACACTTCTAGAAAGTTCAGCTACTTTTTCGTTGCTTCCCGTTTCCACATACATCCATATCATTGCAATGAAGGAGACCAGTGGGAGCGATGCAAGAAGACCACCCAGGAATGAACTTCGCTTGGAGATCTCAGAAACAGCTACGATTAATCCAGCCGAAATGATCAGTTTAATGATGTAGTAGGTCATAGGGGAGCATGCCAACCGAATAAGCCATCTCGCTCAATTAAAGTGGGAATACAGATCTGATTTGACCTGCCCCTAATTTATGAACCAGAAAAATGCGGGATTGATAGAACTCCATATTGAAGCTTTCTTTTCCTTAGTGAGCGATTCAAAAAGAAAAACGGCAATACATAATAAAATAGCCACTTACAACCAATTGTAAGTGGCTATCAAAATGGAGGCGGGGGGAATCGAACCCCCGTCCTGTGAACCCTCAGCCTCGGCCTCTACGTGTGTAGAATATTGATTGGGTCTCACTTTTTCAGGCACAATAAACAAAGCCTTTGAAAGCCAGGAAACAACTTTGTCTCGTATCAGGCGTAGTTACCATTGACCAGATACCAGTCCGATTTTTTAACGAGTTTTCGGACTCCTCAGACGGGGATTCCTTAACTCGAGTAGCTAAATTACGCTACCATTGCATACTGCTTTTCGGCAAGTAAAGTTTGTGATCAGTTTTTTACGTGGCCTACTGATCAACCACGACACGCCACCTCAACCTATGGAGAACCAGTCGAATCCGATCGCCCCCGGCTAATTCACAGACATATTAAACGAACAAAAGTTCGCTCAATAGACCGCAGAACATCAAGATCGGCACAAACTCTTCCCACCTTGATGTCTTTCCATTCTATGCTGATTGAGAGCTTCGTCAAGTCCTTCAGGAGAGTCTGACTGGATTGTCTCTTACGGTCTTGTGCCAATTCCAGTTTGAAACTGCGTGAAGCTAACGCGCGTGGCTTTGTGCTGGTAAGGGTTTAGGGGAAATCAACGCGATAATAAATATGCGAATGCGTATGATTATTTTTTAACGGGTAATGAACCGTAAATGGGGTCTTTGTTAGGTTTGAAGCCATTTCCGCTGATATCGATAAAAATAGGGTTAGAAACTGCAATAGGCTGCTGTTTTCCCCAGAATGGTCCTTGAACGG
>JAESQE010000590.1 GCA_016765335.1 Planctomycetaceae bacterium | reverse complement strand
CTCACCGAACCACTTTGCAAGCGTTTCGGCCCATTCGGGTGACAATCCTTAACGCGTTATTCTTTGGCCGCGAGACGACAGACCAAACGATCCATAGTCTGAGCATTCCTTAAAGGAAAAGCTCTAAGATCAAAATGATGATCTTCAATACGGGGATAATGTATTTCATTGGAACTCCTTTCTGACACTGATTTTGTGGTGTCAGATGTATTTATGTTTTTAGTGATTTTGCTCCTCGTTGGTTTGCAGATGGGATAGCTGAATCATGACCCTTAAATGACTTCTGTTTTGTCTTGGCTCGCTCCGTCAATTCCCAAAGCCAAAAAATAGTAAAAATGACGGTTTTCACGCCGCTACGCTTACCGCGAATCTTCCGCAATTTTTCCGATTTTTAGCCCAAGCCCTTTTGCAAAGGGTTTGTGATTTGACCGCTCTCGCCGCTTTCAGGCTCCAGTTCCTGTCGCCCCGAAAAAAGTATGTTTCGGGGCGCAATTTAAAAAAGAAAGGAATTGAAAATGAACCAGACAGCAAACATCACAGAGACACCAACCCTTAGAGCAGAGGATTTAAGAAATTTCTGCGGCACAGAAACGTGGTTTCGTCACTCGCTTGATAGAAAATACCTCTACACAGAGGGCGTTCAATATGTTGCAGAACATGGAGGTGCTTACTGGCTGATTGATAAAATATTTAATTGCCAATCATGCGTTCCAACACTCGCAAATCAAGAATTTTGCGTATGGACATTGAAACTCAATGAACAGGGCGAAGGCGCAAGGCTTACTTGCACAGACGGTAATGAGACAGAACTCTATGCCGAGAACATAATCTTTACCGATTTTCCGCTAACCCAAATCCGCTTTTATTTTAAGAACAATGTTTTGCTTCTGACAAGCGAATATTAAGGGGGAAATATCATGCAAGTTTATTCTTATCTAATCAGAACTTCACAAATCACAATCCAAACCCCTGCCAAGGACGCGGAAACAGCCATACAGCTTGTTATGGACTCCGAGCGTTGCCCACGCTCCGCAATCCTAAGCGTAGAGCGTCTTGGAACACCAATCAGACTTTAATCAACCAACCAGAAAAGGAACTAAAAAAATGACATATCAAACACAACTTTCAAAAGGAATCGAGGGATGGCAAGCAACAAGCGAAGCCGTTTTAGGTGAAACCCCAGAAGGCACACGCATTTTAAAACTGCGAACCTCAAAAAGCCGTGGCGGTTTATCAGCAAGCGCAAGCGTTTGTATTCGCAAAGGTGAAGACGGCTATGCAACCGAAACCACCGTTATTTTTCAAGATTTTTTCAGGTCAGGCATTGCGCCACAGCCGTGTAAGCGCGTGACCGAAAAAGCAATTCAAGGCGCACATGAAAACGCCTTGGAACATATGGGGCAACTCATTAAAGAGGCAACCGCCTTTTATGGGGAGCAAAGCCAAATTGCGGCTTAAACCCAAAACCAACCCAACCAACAGCAAAAAAGGAGCTGATACCATGACTACTCAAACTTTAAAACTAAACCAAATCAAAACATCAAAGGATAATCCGCGCAAAATTTTTGACGATAAATCCATTGAAGGACTAGCCCAATCAATAAAAACAGATGGATTGTTGCAAAATCTGATTGTTCAAAGCCCAAAAAGCAAACGCGGTAAGCATACGATTATATGCGGTGAAAGACGTTTTCGCGCTCTCAACCACCTTTTAGAGTGTGGCGATATTGATACAGATTTTCCGGTGAACGTCGAAATCAAAGACGACCTTACAAGTGAAGAAATCCTTCGCATGGCTACCGTTGAAAATGTCCAAAGGGAAAATTTAAGCCCCTTGGAAGAAGCAAATGCGATTGCATCATTGATTAAAGATGGTGAAAAACTGGATGAAATCGTAAGCCAAACAGGATTGACGACAAGCACCATTCGCAGACGTTTAATGCTTTTGGAATTAAGCCCTGAAGTCACACAAGCCTTTACGGAAGGGGAATTGACACTTTCACAAGCTGAAAGTTTTGCCCTTGGGTCACATGAGGAACAAGACCGTGTGTTAAGCCAAGCCCTTAATGGGTGGTGCGACAGCCCAGAGCAAATTAAAGACGCGCTCATTGATGAAAAACCCAATGTTGCCTTGGCTATCTTTGATACTGCACTTTATGAAGGGGGTTATACCTCCGATTTACTCGCCGAGGATAAAACCACATATTTCAATGACCGTGAGCAATTTGATGAATTGCAAAAACACGCGGCTGTAAAATTGGTTGATGAATACAGCCAGAGCCATGATTGGGCAGAACTTGAAGAAGGTTACTTTTCTTCATGGCAGTATGAAAAAACCGAAGATGAAGGGGCAGGGGGCGTTATCGTTAATCTTCGCCCATCTGGTGAGATTGAGATTCACAAAGGGCTTATTAAACCCGAAATTGATGAATCCAATGTTGTTGCCCTCAAACCCAAGCCGAAAGCTACCTATAGCAAGCCTTTGGTTCGTTATATGAATATGCTCAAATGCGTAGCTGTTCAAAATGCGATTATCAACAATCCACGCAAAGCCAAAGAAATCTTGGTTGCCAAGAAATTAGCAACTTTCAAAGATCACCCAGCTTTGCGCTATTTTGATGATGGTGCGTCCTATTCTGGTTCACTGGACAGCGTGAATGAAAAAGCGCGGGTTCTTCTAAGCTATTTTGGTAAAGGTGATGATGAGGCCACATGGAGCGATTTACAGGGATTATTCCAGTATGACGTTCAAGAAGCCTATTATGCGGTGCAACTCTTATCTGACGAACAGCTTGAAGATATTGCTTTAACCCTCGAAGCCTTGGAATTTGGCACAGTCTATCTCGATATGCTCGATACCTATGAAGAGAGCGTTTCTGACCATGTTGCCAATGCTTTGAAGGTTGATATGCGTGAGCAATGGCGACCCGATGAAGCGTTTCTGAAAAGACGCAATAAAGAACAGCTACACGGCATTATTCAAGATGCAGGGTGTTCTTTGAAATACGGTACAGCACAGGGCTATAAAAAAGGAGAATTGGTTTCCTCAATGGCAAAGCATTTTGCTCATGTCTTAACTCTTGAATCTCCAAGTAAAGATGAATTGAAAACGCAATTCTGGATTCCAGAGGCACTGCAATTCCCTGCGATTGACCTCGATAATGTTCAAGACGAAAACCAAGAGCAAATTGCCGCTTAACCCCCATGAACCACGCGCAAAGTCCTTGCGCGTGGTTTCACTTCTCAATTTTTTATAAGGATAGACCCATGTTTACAGATGAATTTTTTCCAATACCCCAAGCCGTTATTAAAACTATGCTTTCTAAAATTTCCAATTCGGCAGGCACTAAAGCGCAAGTTTGATATTTTAGACCGTGATATTCATAGTCCTTTTGATAATCTGACCGAGAGCCGGTTCTTTGATATAAAATTCTATATGAAGGGGACTGTTCATCTGACATTCAAAAATAATGAAGATTGGGTTCTTTTTAATTAGACGGCTGCAAGAGGCAGGGAATGGCGCGGCAGTGATACCCAAAATGAGAATGCCGCATAACATTTCATGCCAGCTTTAATAAATTCGATTTTTAAGAGCCATGCTGATTTCGTTTTCAGTATGGCTTTTTGGTATTGGGGTGAAAATAGGTGCGTGTATATTACCTTCATAAATATCGCTTTTATGTCATATAAGAAATTGCCCTAAGGATTTTACCGTTGAAATGTTTACCGCCCAAACAGCCCTATGTCTTTCAAGATTGGCTAACTTAACTGACCTGCCTTCGCCTATGCTTCAAGAATAAATTTCCCCTTTATCGCAAGCGATAAATTCCTCGCGGAGACAAATTTAATCTGTGACGCGTCGAACGCGGCCAGTGAGTTTTAACGCCATCAGAAAGAGCAACAGGGTGTTGTTCTAAAGATAAAATTAAAAGGAAAATATAATGTCAATTATAGCAAATATGAAAAAACAAGAGAATGGTGGTTTTGAAGGCAAGCTGAAAACAGCAACCTTGAATTTACATCTCAAATTACAGCCAATCGGTGATGGCGAAACAAACGATAATAAGCCTGATTTCAGAGCAAAAATCGGTGGATTTGAAGCTGGAGCAGGGTGGAAAAAGATTAGCGATAATCAAAACTCATATATATCAGTACAGATTGACGCACCGGAATTCCCAAATCCGATTTATGCCAATTTGATTCAAAAAGACGATCAGTATATTCTTATCTGGTCACGCCAAAACTAACGAACCTAGCCCCTCTTTGCGAGGGGCTTTTTTCTTATCTCAAATGAAACTCTGGCTCTTATTGGTCAGAGTTTTTTTGTGCTGTCATAGCACCATTTTCGCAGTTGATTGATGTGGGGAGAGATAAGAAGGGCGATAGAGGGTAGATAGCGATAAAGAAGGATGGTTAGGTACGCAGTAGAAAACAATATTAATACAAGATAAAAGATATAAATTATATTTATAT
>JAESQE010000589.1 GCA_016765335.1 Planctomycetaceae bacterium | reverse complement strand
TTGTAGAGGATGTACATGAACTACCAAAGCAGATTATGCTTCTGGTGAAATATAATGGAGAGATCAAGTATATTCCTCTTGCCGAGGACTTTATTGATTATAACTTCCTCAATAATCCTGTTCTTGGTTGAGGAGTCGCTTGTGATAATTTCTCACATTATTGCTCATTCATCATATTGACCGAACCAGCCGTGAAACAACGTGTCTTCGATGCTGTCAGTTGGTGTTGCTTTCCATCGGCGTTCAGATCACCCAAGCCGGTTTGACTCTGCATGTTCCGTGAATGGGATTTAACAGGGCAGCACCAACTTCGGTTAGCTCAGTTGGCAGAGCATCAGATTTAAGATCTGACTGTCGCAGGTTCGATTCCTGTACCAGTTGCCTGATTAATATCTGGCGGCAGACACCAACGCCTGTAAAGCGTTTCTCGTGAAATTCCTGAAGAAGACAGGCGTGCGTTTAGTCCGCCTTTGAATGACACACCGGTTGATGTGAATGAACTTTGCGAAAGCAAGGTCGAAGCACACAGCTTGCGTCGATTTCGAAGGCAACACAATATGACGCTATGCAATGCATGGATACCGTGTTCGTGATTCATTGAATAAGCAGCATGGCTGCACTAAATATTCAGACTGAGAATTCTGCGGAGTTCTCAAAAACTATTTTGTGCCTAAGTGTTTCAAATTCAATGACACCGTTCACTCAAATGCATTCCGCGATTCGTTTGTGTGACTAACAAACGTTCTGTCTTTGGATGGTTTTTGAAAAAGTTGTTACGGCTATTCACGCCGATTATATTATGTTTGGTTTAAATAAACCTGAACAAAGGAAAGGAAGATCAAGGGAAATCCTTGGGAGGTGACTGATGATTGTGTTGAAGCGATACAAAATTCGAAGCTACGAAATTGGCCTTTTATTTCGGGACGGGGAGTTCATTGAACTTCTCGAAACCGGAACGTATTGGCGATTTGATCCACTGGGTAAAGTCCGTGTTGATGTTGTCTCACAGCGAGAACCGTGGATAAATCATGGAAAACTTGATTTGATTGTCAAATCGGGATGCCTTAAGGATCGAGCAGTTGTTCTGGATTTGAAAGATGAGCAGCGAGCTTTGGTTTGGATTGAGAATCGATTCAGTCACGTTCTTCCAGCTGGCCTGTACGCGTTTTGGACAGGCCAGAAAGATGTCCGGGTGGAGGTGATTGACATTAACGATGTTCAGTTTGAGCACGAAAACCTGAAGGGGATCGTACGTTCGACGAAAGTGGATCATCAGCTTGATGTCTGCACGATCATTCGTGACCATGTCGGTGTTATGTTTATTGATGGTCGCTATATCGACACGTTGTCGCCGGGACTTTACGCCTTCTGGAAGGGACGATCTGATGCCAAGGTGGTTGAAGTAAATCTCCGTGAAACAATGGTTGATGTCAGTGGACAGGACATTATCACTTCAGATAAAGTGACGTTGCGAATAAATGCAATTGTCACTTATCAGGTTTCAGATGCCCGCAAGGCTGTCTGTAAAACGGATGATGTTCGACAGGCATTGTACCGTGAAACACAACTCGTACTTCGTGCGGTTGTGGGGGCACGGGAACTCGATAACTTTCTTATCGACAAAGATTCTGTAGCGAAAGTAATCGAAGATAACTTGCAACGTCGAGCTGAAACGTTGGGGCTGAAAATTGCTTCGGTTGGAATTCGAGATGTAATCCTGCCAGGTGATATGAAAGTCTTGATGAATCAAGTCACCGAGGCCAAGAAAGTTGCTGAGGCTAATTTGATTGCACGCCGCGAAGAAACCGCTGCGATGCGTTCACAGGCCAATACAGCAAAATTACTGGCCGACAACCCGGTGTTAATGCGTCTGCGAGAACTTGAAGTTCTGGAGAAGATTGCTGCCAACGGAAAGATGAGTATCATCTTAGGCGATAAGGGCCTGACCGATAAGGTCGTCAATCTCCTGTAGTTGTTATTGAATTTCTGAATTGCCCTTGAATCGAGTCATCGATTCAAGGGCTTTTTATTTAGTAATTCTGCCGAATGAAACAATGCAGTAACATTTCCAGAGCCTTACGTTTGTCACACAGAAAAACCTGTATCATCTTTCTCTGATATTTGTTATCAATCAGTAATAGAGATAATTGAAAAATAATTGCATGGAAGGACAGGATAATGCAGCGGCAAGAAATGATCGACGCCATTGATTCTCCAGGGGAACAATGGGATGTGATTATCATTGGCGGTGGTGCGACCGGCTTGGGAGCTGCACTGGAAGCGTCATCGCGCGGGCATCGTACAGTCTTACTCGAATCGCATGATTTTGCCAAAGGAACATCGAGTCGTTCTACCAAACTGGTGCATGGCGGAGTACGATATCTCAGGCAGGGGCGAATCGGCATGGTGCGTCAATCACTATTGGAACGACAGCGGCTGTTGAACAATGCTCCGCATATCGTTCATCCATTAGGTTTTGTCATTCCGTCCTACTCAGCAGGCTCTGGCTGGTTCTATTATGCTGGTCTCAAAGCGTATGATTTGCTTGCTGGGGGGCAGGATTTCCCCAAGGCAAAAATGCTTTCACGAGAACAAACGCTACAGCAATTGCCCACATTGAACCCTCATCAACTTCGTGGTGGCGTGCACTACAGTGATGGTCAATTTGATGATTCGCGATTGGCGATCAGCTTGGCTCAAACAACCGTCGAGCAACAGGGCATTGTCCTGAATTACTCTCCGGTTACCTCTTTGATTCATCAAGGTTCTAAGCTCAAAGGTGTGGTCTTGCAGGATTTAGAATCCAAGCGAGAAATTTCTCTGTATTCCCGTGTTGTGATTAATGCAACAGGAGTCTTTGCTGACGATGTTCTTAAACTCGATCAATCATCTCAGGCCGATTCAGAAACTCAAGCAAAGCCCGTTGTTGCACCGAGTCAAGGCACACATATAGTACTGGATCGTTCCTTCTTGCCATCCGATACCGCGATGATGATTCCCAAAACAGAGGATGGGCGTGTTCTGTTTGCGATACCCTGGCATGGTCGAACGTTGTTCGGCACGACCGATATTGCAGTAAAGAAGATTGATGTAGAACCTCGACCTCTTCAAGAGGAAATTGAGTACCTACTGGATTATGCTGGTCGGTATCTTACCAAGAAACCTATGAAATCTGACATCCTTTCGATGTTTTCCGGTTTGCGTCCTTTGGTTCGGAGTTCATCAGGCAAATCAACCTCACAGCTCTCACGAGAGCATGACATTCGCACTTCCTCTAGTGGGTTAATCAGCATCATCGGTGGCAAGTGGACAACCTATCGACGGATGGGGGAGGAACTGATCAATTTGGCTGAAAGGGTAGGGGGGCTTGATCGGCGAAATTCGCGCACCGCAGATTTACCTTTGCATGGATCTCCGAAAACAGATCAGGCGGAAGAGTCTGAAACATGTGAAGAAGCATTGAAGGTTTATGGCAGCGACATCGAGGGCATTCGTAAGTTATCGTCTCAAGATCCTTCGCTGAATAAACAATTGCATCCCCGTTTGCCTTACCTTGCATCGGAAGTTGTTTGGGCTGCCAGGTGCGAAATGGCTCGAACGGTTGAAGATGTTCTTGCTCGTCGAACAAGAGCACTGTTCCTCGATGCCAATGCTGCAATCGAATCTGCACCTCAAGTCGCATCTCTATTGATGCAAGAACTTCAGCAAAACCAGGGGTGGCGGGACAGCCAAATCAAAACATTTGAAGCTTTAGCAAAGGGGTATTGTAATCAGGATTAAACAGCAATGAAAAATAGCCATCTCGTAATTAACGAGATGGCTATTATCTGAAATCAGCAATTAATACGCATACGCATTCGTGTAAGTATTAATTGAGTTTGGTATCACTATTGAAAACCAATAACATTGGCGAGTTTATTTCGCTTGTGGCTTAGGGTTTCTTTTTGCTCTGTTTGCCTCACGTTTTTTTTGTGCCGCTTCGATAATGGTTTGGAGTTCTTTTCTTTGTTGTTCGGTTAGAGTACTTTGGATTTCCAGATTCTGTTGAGTCCGCAAGTCGTTAAGCTCTCGTAGCAGAGATTGCATTTTTGTGCGATAGCTCGACTGGATGGTGTAGATCTTTTTTCGCTGCTCGTCGCTAAGCCCAATCTTTCCGTAATTATTAGGAACTCGGTTGGTGATTTTTACTTTGGGCTGTTGAGTTTTCTTAGGTGCATCCTGGGCATGAGATGCTCCGCTGATAAGCATCGCAGATAAGATGACGAGAAGGCTTGCATGAAATTTCATTTTGTACTCTTTCTCAGTTCTGTAGATAAATAAACAACAAGTATTGTTTGGTCTCAATTTAGGGCCACGTGCAGCTATGGCTAGTGAGTAGACGACTAGATCGCCTCGGATGTGAACTTGTGTTTATTGTCTCTGTGTGGCTGAGTAAATTCAAGCCTTCAGATAAGTAACTCTCCCTTATACTGGAAATAAATCCATGTCTCTGATTCGCTCGAACGGCAATAGCAATCTTGAGATTACAGCCAATCAGGCTATGAAGAACAAGAGATGGTACGTCTTTTCATCCTTCTTTTGTTTTGACTGCTCGTTTTGCTTTGGATTGTGCAGTTCGAAATTTGTTGGAAAAGCTTGTAA
>JAESQE010000588.1 GCA_016765335.1 Planctomycetaceae bacterium | reverse complement strand
GTAGAACGCCGAGGATAAACAATGGATCTCGAAGAAGAATGGTTCGATGTCGTTGATCAACACGATCAAGTTCTCAGACAAGCACCGCGCAGCGAAGTCCGTCGAGAAGGCTTGCTGCACCGGGCGACTCATGTCTGGGTCTTTTTACCCGATGGAAAAATGTTGATCCATCGAAGAACCGCAACCAAAGAGGAAGAGCCACTCAAGCTGACATCTTCTGCTTGCGGACATCTTAGTGCAGGTGAAAGTTACGAGCAGGCTGCTCAGCGAGAGCTGTTAGAAGAACTTGGCATCAAAGCACCGATCAGCTACCTACACAAAATCCCCTCAGGCCCTGAAATCGGCTACGAACATACAACGCTGTTCTCGTGTGTTAGTAGCGAGATCCCAGTTCCAGATCCAAGAGAAATCAGCTCGTGTGAATACCTGAGTATCCCCGAATTGAAGCAATTGGTAGAAAAAGACCCCAGTGATTTCACCAATCCATTCCGTCTGTTTTTCAATTGGTACCTGGAATCGAAGCAATAACAGAGACTAACGCTTGAGCTTATACGCTTCGCATATTTGTTTGCGAGGATGTTCCGCATGGTGATGCTTCTTGTACCTGCGGCACTCACACACTCCGTGAACGACGAAAGAAGATGACAATAAAAAAAGCAGGCTGCACGGAATTCCGCACAGCCTGCTTGTGTTCACTCTTCGGCTACTACATCAAAGACCTTCAGAATTACATGGAAGCAATTTTGACGATCAGATCAGCAGTTCGGCTGGAGTAGCCGAATTCGTTGTCGTACCAACTGAGGACTTTAATCATGTTTCCGTTGATCACACTGGTCCAACAGGAATCGAAGATGCTGCTGTAAGTGCTTCCGATGATATCGCTGGAAACGATAGGATCTTCGTTGTAGTACAGAATGCCCTTTAATGGACCTTCAGCATCAGCTTTCATCACTGCGTTGATTTCTTCTACAGTGACATCTTTATCCAATGTTGCGACCAAGTCGGTCACAGAACCTGATGGCACAGGAACCCGCAGGCTCATACCGGTGATTTTCCCGTTGAGTTCAGGAAGAACCAGGCCAACAGCTTTAGCTGCACCAGTTGAGGTAGGAATGATGTTCAATGCAGCTGCACGAGCACGGTATGGATCAGAATGAAATTGATCCGAAACGCGTTGATCGTTTGTGTAAGCATGAATTGTTGTCATCAGGCCGGCAGTAATACCGAAGTTTTCATGTAACACTTTAGTCATTGGGGCCAAGCAGTTGGTTGTACAGCTCGCATTGGAGATGCATTTGTGATCGGCTGTCAACTCATCGTCATTGACTCCGAGTACAACAGTTAAATCTGGTGCATCTTTCGCAGGAGCAGAAATCACAACTTTACGAGCACCAGCAGTCAGGTGGCTATCGTAGCCTGGCTTGCTGTCGGTTTCGCGGTTTGTGAAAATCCCGGTTGACTCCAAGGCGACATCAACCTTCAAATCGGCCCAAGGCAGATTTCTTGGATCGCGTTCTGCAACCACTTTGATTTTCTTGCCGTTGACAACCAGATTGTCGCCATCAACTTCGACAGTTCCAGGAAATCGTCCCTGGACAGAGTCGTATTTCAACAACATTGCCAGAGCTTTAGGAGCTCCCAAGTCGTTGATTGCAACGATATCAAACTCTTCTGGTCGAGCCGCCATGGCTCGAAATGTAATACGTCCGATACGTCCAAAACCATTAATCCCTACGCGTACTGCAGCCACAGCTGGTTCCCCTTTTCCGTGTTTTTTCACAAAATAGAATCTTGTTTGACAGCTTCGTCAATAATGTTTGTGAGCACCCGCCCAACTGCTGTCAGATAACTTAATTTCCTCGTTATTCAGCACAGCATTGTATCGTTTGACGTGCTGAGTCTCAAGCAACCGGTCGCCCTGCAGTGTACGCATCAACGATACCGCATACGAGCAGTGCCGCGAGCCTATTGAGAAGTTGCAGAAAGAAGACATGTAGACCTTTTTGTCAAGGGGCATTCGGTGAATTTTTAAAATATATGCTCGGACGACTAGATTAATCGGAACAGCCGCCTCTCTCTCAAGTTCATGTCCTGCAAATAGTATCATGCTGTTTTCTTTTAGCAGCCCAATGTCGAAAAATAGAACTAGGTTTTGTTTGCACCCTGAAATCTGACACAGAGTCAATTTCGTACTCAAAACTGAATTCGCTTCACTTTTTATGTGTGAATCACTAATTCAACGATTTCAAAGGGCAGTACTCTTATTTTTTCTCCTGGATTCTTAGGGAAGCTACTCAATGGTTAAAATACTACTTGTTGATGATTCACGAACTGTCCGACTTGTGGGGCGACGCATGATGGAAAAAATGGGGTTTGAGGTCCTTGAGGCAGAACATGGCGAAGATGCCTTGGTAGTCATCGGTAAGCACCCAGACGTCACAGCTATATTGCTGGACTGGAACATGCCTGTGATGAACGGCTTAGATTTTCTTAAAGCCCTTCGTGCACTGCCACTACCCAAGCAGCCTTCTGTCGTCATGTGCACAACAGAAAACGACATGGGCCACATCATGGAGGCCATGGATGCTGGTGCTAACGAATACATTATGAAGCCGTTTACAGAAGACATCGTCCGCGACAAATTAGAAGTGGTTGGGATTCTTTAACATGTTAAGTAAAGTGCGAGTTCTAATTGTCGATGACTCCGCGGTTGTTCGAGGTCTGGTGTGCAAATCGCTACAGCAGGACGAGAGCATCGAAGTCGCTGGCACTGCAATGCACGGAGAAGCTGCGTTAGCCTGGCTGAAAATAAACCAGGTTGATGTCATCGTGCTTGATGTCGAAATGCCTGTGATGGATGGATTAGAAACGTTGAGAAATATTCAACGCGACTATCCTCGCGTCAAAGTCATTATGGCAAGCAGCCTGACTTCCTCGGGAGCCAAAATCACAATGCAGGCTTTATCGATGGGGGCGGCAGAGTGTATTGCCAAGCCGGTCGCAAAAAGTGCTGCCGAAGCAATGAAAATTGTCACCAAGGAATTGATTCCTTTGGTCAAAGGTCTCGGCGGACTCTCTCCTGAACCGGGGGTCAAGTGCCATACCAGAAAACCGCTGGAAATCATTCCTCGCATAAAAGTAAAACGTGGGGAACCAACTGTCCGTCCTAAACTGGTGATCATTGGAGCCAGCACCGGGGGACCGAACGCGCTTAACAAAGTGTTATGCGATTTAGGGCCTGATTTTGACATCCCGATTTTGATCGTCCAGCACATGCCGCCCATGTTTACCGGAATTCTTGCCAAACATCTTCAGCAGGATACCGGACGAACAACCATAGAAGGTAAACATGCAGACTACGTTCAGCCCGGAACAACTTACGTTGCCCCAGGTGGATTTCACATGAAGGTTCTTGCGTCTAGCAATGGCGTGATGCAAATCGAACTGAATGAACAACCGGAAGAACATTTTTGCCGGCCATCAGTGAACCCCATGTTTCGTAGTGCATCCAAAGTCGCGGGGAAAGACATTCTGGGCGTGATGCTGACCGGTATGGGCAGTGATGGCCTGGAAGGAACCCGAGAAGTTGTAGAAGCCGGCGGTTACATGCTGGCACAAGATGAACCATCAAGTGTGGTATGGGGAATGCCTGGTGCAATTGCCCGCGAAGATCTTCCTCACGAGATACTACCTTTAGATCAACTTGGATCACGAATCAAAAAACTGTGTCACATAAAGGCGATGTGTTAATGAATCCTCTCGACTATAAATTTCTTTCTGAGTTTCTTCAGAGCAATTCTGGATTACACCTGGGTGAGAATAAAGAATATTTGCTTGAATCACGTCTCACTCCAGTGGCCCAAAGCCTCGGTCTGAGTGGCATTGGGGAGTTAATCCAATCCTTAAAAAGAATGCCTACTCTGGAATTGAAAACGACTGTCGTTGAAGCGATGACAACGAATGAAACTCTCTTTTTCAGAGACAGTAAACCATTCGATGATCTCGCTGAGCAAATGATACCTGAGATCATGGAGGCAAATAAAGCACAGCGGACGATCCGCATTTGGTGTGCAGCAAGTTCTACCGGACAAGAGCCTTACTCCATCGCGATGCAGCTCAGGGAAAGTTTTCCCGAACTTAGCTCTGGCTGGAATGTGAAAATTGTGGCAACCGATATCGATGGGCAAATCCTCGCCAAGGCTCAGCAAGGGCAGTATTCCCAGTTCGAGATCCAACGCGGCTTATCCATTCAAAGGCTCATTAAGTATTTCGATAAGAATGAAAAAGGTTGGCAGCTCAAACCAGAAATCCGAAATGAGATCTCCTGGAAACAACTTAATTTACTCAAGGATTTTGGCATGATGGGGCAGTTTGATATCATCTTCTGTCGCAATGTCCTGATCTACTTTACTCCAGAGGTAAAAAAACAAATCCTCGACCGCATGGCTAAGCATATCTCCCATAATGGATATCTTATACTTGGCGGAGCAGAAACAATACTCGGTATTAGTGATGCGTACTACCGCGCAGAAGGCTGCCTGTCCGCGAGCTTTCATCCACATTCTACGAAATCTTCAGGAGTTACTGCCTTGAGATAGGCGTAGGCTAGAAGTAATCACTGGGATTATTGGAATTAAATATTGAATTCAAATGCCGTGCTCTTGGACAGCGCACGGCATTTTTTTATGATAGGTATTGAAGCAGGGTTCGCATCGCGAACTATTCAAGGGGACCTCTATTAATTGGTTCTCCCCCTTACGAAGGGGGAGTTAGAGGGGGTTTTTGAACT
>JAESQE010000587.1 GCA_016765335.1 Planctomycetaceae bacterium | reverse complement strand
GGATCTTCATTCGCTGTGCATCAAATCCGAGTAGCCCGGCAACGGACTGCTATGAGATCAATCTGGCAGATGCGCATCCGCAAGGATTTTTGACTGGGAGTATTGTTGGTTTGCATAAGTTTGAACCTGGCAAACCCACAGCAGATGACAAGTGGCATCAACTCAAAATTACAGCAAATAAAAATGATTTCAGTATTCAAATTGATGAGCAGATTTCGACTCAGTTCAAAGATGAGCGTCCAGAATGGTTACGTTCGGGGTTGATTGGGCTTCAGAAAAATTCAGGGGAAGTTGCATTTCGAAACATTCAACTCAAACCGCTCAATCAGGCTGATTTGTTTAACGGCAAAGATTTGGCAGGCTGGCGAGAAGTTCCTGGATCCAAAAGTCAATTTGAAGTTGTTGATGAAACGATTCATGTGACTGATGGAGCTGGGTTTCTGGAAACCGAAAAGGCATACAGCAACTTCATGCTTCAGTTTCAAGCAAAAACTCATGCAATTGAGCTGAATAGCGGTTTGTTCTTTCGGGCATTACCAGGAACAGAAAAAGCTCCTTCGCATGGTTATGAAGTTCAAATTCATAACGGCATCAAAGACAAAGATAGAAACACTCCAAACAATGCTGGCACAGGGGCTATTTTTCGCAGAGTCGATGCTCGTCGAGTCGTTTCCAGTGATAACAAGTGGTGCACGATTACGCTGATTGCAGATGGCCCGCAGATTTCTACCTGGGTCGATGGTTATCAGGTGGTCGATTGGGAAGATACCAGAAAGCCCGATGAAAACCCTCGCAAAGGCATGAAGCTCGAAGCAGGGCATCTCAGTTTGCAAGGACACGATCCAACAACAGATTTGTCATTCGCGAAGTTTAAGTTATCGCAGCTTCCGTAAGTTGCAGTAGATTTCGGTGATCAATTATGTAGGCTGATGTTGAGGTACGAAACCCAGCGATGCGGCTGCCATAATGCATGAAGCAATAACCCGGGTAGCACAGACAATCCCGTCCAGGGTTGTCTGTGTTGCGTAGCAACCCGAGGAATTGACCAAGAAGCTTCCTCCTCAGCTGGATTGCCGGAATTGCTTTGTGTTTCTCTTGAATCGCACCAGAAAGATGCAATCTTCATCTCATGCAGGCTCCCTTCGAAGTAGGGATATTCCGGCCTACTATTACAACTACCGTTAAATGACAGACGGCTTAACAATTTTTGAATTTGTTTTCCTGGTGTCTCGCCCAGCGTAGTCGGTATCAAATAGGAAGAAATAAAATTAACCACAGAGACGCAGAGACGCAGAGAAAATTCAGGTGATTCTTATTTCACCACAATGCGAAATCGTAAATCTCTTGAGTTATATTGATTGTTTAACTGCGGTTTTTTTCCTCGGTGTTCTCTGCGTCTCCGTGGTTAAAAATTCTGCCGGCATTCGCTTGTTCCTTCATTAGGATTTTGAAAGCAAGCAAGGCAGCCACATTTAACATTAGTTATACGCATTCGCATATTTGTTTGCGAGTTGGATGCTCCCTAAGCCCTTGTCAGTACAAGGTCACGAGCAATAGCTTCTCGCAAGTATTAATTGAGTTTGGTATTAGACTACGACTTCACTGTCGCCAGATGCCCGGCAATTTCGCAGGCTTTGAGAAAACTGGGCAGGTGCAGCTTTTCAGCTGTGGTGTGAATCGCTTCTTGACCGCAGCCGAGTGTGACAGTGGGCATGCCGTTTTTTGTCATCCAGTTTGCATCCAGTCCACCGTTGACGATACGTATGACTGGTTCTTCATTGGCTGCTTTGACGGCATGAATCGCAGCTTGAACAACGGGTTCTGATTCATCGAGCTGGAACGCTTCGTATTTCAGATGATGTTCGAATTCAATATGTCCACACTCATTGTTTGCATTTTGAATTTGTGTCGCAGCGTGTTCGAATGCTTTTTGGATCGCCGAAACAATTTCTGCTCGGAAGGCTTTGTCGTGGCTGCGAGCTTCTCCTCGAATTTCGAGATAATCTGTGACGACATTGGTCGCGGCTCCGCCTTGAATGAATCCAAGATTGCTTGTGCCTGTGCCGTTCTCTTTCTCGATTTTCCCCAGCCAGCCCGCTTCTTGCAGTTCTGCAATGGCTAGTGAAGCAATCACAATTGCAGAAACACCGTTTTCGGGGAATGCACCTGCATGAGAAGCGATGCCATGGACGGTGATGCTGAGATGTTCGTCGCCCGTTGCACCAATGATTACACCTTGAGGCAACGTGCCATCAAAATTGAAGCAGCTCTTAGGGTTGCCTAGCAGATTCGCATCGGCATAACGTGCACCGACAAGGCCAATTTCCTCCTGCACAGTCCAAAGGAATGTGATCGGGGGATGAGGGAGGTCTTCACGCAGGATTCTGAGTAGCGTAGAAAGAAGCACCGTTGCACCGGCTCGGTCATCGCCTCCTAGTGCCGTTTTATCGGAGACTGAATTAATCCACTCGCCATCGATGACAGGTTCACAGCCAACGCATAAGGGGACCGTATCGACATGAGCCATCAAAAGTCGTCGTGGTCCCGGGCAATTACCCGGTAGGGTGATAATTAAATTACCCGTTTCCCCGAATTCTGCACGCAAGTGAGCATCATCGCTTTGACAATGTTCTTCGGGAAGTCCCGCCTGCAGGGCTTCATTTCGGATGGCATCGATAACCGCAGCTTCGTGCCCGCTTTTTCCCGAAATCGCCAGCAGCTTCATCAGTAGCTTGATGTTGTCATCCTTGAGCATCGTTCAATCTTTCTGCTGCTGGCAAATTAATGAGTCAATTATTTTTGTAGGTTGGGCAACCTTGTTGTTTGGACTATTATTCGGAAGAAAGTCTTCTTTAACAATCACAGCTACAACATTTTTAACCGCTATTATTTTAGCTTTTGCACATCAAAACTGGTTAGATCCAGAAATAGCGAACTTACAACCTGTTTTAAATTCGTGGTGGCTAATGGTGCATGTTTCTATTATCGTAGCCAGTTATGGTCCTTTTTCTTTGGGAATGATTCTAGGGATTTTTTCCTTATTCTTAATGGCTTTTACAACCAAGAAAAATAAAAAAAGACTCGACTTAGTCATAAAAGAGCTTACAGCTATCAATGAAATGTCTTTAACAGTTGGATTGATTATGCTTACTATTGGTAACTTTTTAGGTGGCATGTGGGCTAATGAAAGCTGGGGACGTTATTGGGGTTGGGATCCAAAAGAGACTTGGGCTTTAATATCTATTATGGTTTATGCTTTTGTATTACACATGCGATTGATTCCTGGTTTAAAAAGCAGGGTTGCATTTAACTTTGCTTCAGCTTTTGCCTATTTATCGATTATGATGACCTACTTTGGAGTTAATTTCTATTTATCTGGTTTACATTCTTATGCTAGCGGAGATCAAAGTGTTACCCCTAAAGAAGCGTATTTCTTTCTTGGATTTATCTTATTATTGACGGCGTTTGCTTGGTATAAACACAAAAAATATTACAAGAAGTAAGAATTTCTTTTTCAAGAAAAATGTACTTTTGCGTATCTATAAAACTTAAACAAACATATGTT
>JAESQE010000586.1 GCA_016765335.1 Planctomycetaceae bacterium | reverse complement strand
ACGTTTTTAGAAAACCGAGGCGATCGCCTGGCATCGTTACAGCCTGGCTCGTATCCGATGGCCAGTTCCAGATTAATTCCTGTCAGGCCGGTTCCAGATCGAAGTAACGCATCCACCGCGTGGCAAGGTGTCAAACGGTGCTTCCCTTTTGCCTGATAGTCGCCCCAGGGACGATCAACACGAATGAAAATTTGGCCTTCGCTATCAACCTGATTTGTGACATCAATCATTCGAGCAGTTAAGGCAAGAATATTTTCTTCGGTGTATCCAAACAATCCGCCGGTGTTCATGCGGGCTGCGACTTCCCAGATCCGGATTTTTCCGACGTACTTAGAAACGACCGTTTCCGTATAGTTACTCAAAAAACTTTGCAGGTTCAGGATGTCATGTTTCCAGCTTGTCAGCCAGGTCGGCAAACCATTCTCCTGAAAATTGAGTAGCGGTCCACCTTTGAGAAGCAATTTGTTTTCCATCGCCCAATCGACCAACTGATCGGATCGATCCCACTGATATTTTCCTTCTTCTGGTTCGATATCTTTCCAGGCAAGATGAATTCCGGCTGCACCAAACACTTCAGAAAAGTTTTCTGGAATTTCACTCGTTGGCGTGGTCCCTAAATCGCAACCAAACAGTGCAGGATGCTGTGCATGCCGTTGACGCCTGACATGCAATCGTTGCTGAATATACGAATTCGCCAACATGTCTTCTGCTTCGCAAATTGTCTGTAACGCTTTGTTTGCCAGAACAGTGGCTTGTCCTGAATGATCTTTCTTCAGGCAGGCTGCACGAAAATCTTTGTGAGCAGCTTTTTGCAACGGTTCGTATTCTTCTGGGATCAGCATGCCGGCTTCTGACCAAGTCGCGTGCTGTTCGCGTAGTTCGCCCAGTTGTCCACGGGCCAATTCCACTGCCAGAACGTAAGGCGTATCTCGCTCTAAAAGCGAGCCTGTTCTCAAAACCGGATCGCCAAAGCCTTGTACCGACCAGGGAATGTTGAGCTTGCCGCTGCCTGAACACTCCTTCGTGAATTGCAACTCGGTCCCCTGGACCTCTACTTCGCCGGGATAAGATGCACCATCGTAGTTTGTCACAAAGGCATGTTCGAAGCGGGAACATTGCGCAGCGATTTCAGCCGAGCCAAGATCAAACCGCATCGTTCCCATGATGTGACATTCCTACAGGTAGTTATTCAAAGTTCGTCTCTGCCCCGCTTGATCAGCACGAGCTTCCTGATAATCCAACAGTGTAATCAGACGACTGAGCATGTTCAACAAGAGACGCTGACGATACGATAGCATAAATTATATCAGGAAAGGGACATTTGAGATCCCTACAGAGTAAGAAAACAGGAAGAATTCAGTATGTCAGCTGTTTTGGAAACGTCAATTCCCGGTATCCCCAAACGACAAGGGAAAGTTCGAGATGTCTATGATTTCGGGGATACTCTGTTAATTGTCGCTACAGATCGCATCAGTGCATTCGATTGGATTTTGCCCACGGGCATCCCCGATAAAGGACGCATTCTGACACAACTGAGTCTGTTCTGGTTTGATCGTATCAATTGTGCACACCATCTGATCTCAACTGACCCCACCGACTTGGCATTACCTGCCGGGACCGAAATCGAGCCATTGCTGGGGCGAAGCATGGTGGTCAAAAAAACAAAGGTTCTTCCGGTCGAATGTATCGTTCGCGGTTATGTTTCCGGTTCGGGCTGGGTTGATTACCAGGAAACAGGAATCGTTTCAGGCGTTCAGCTTCCGCCCGGGCTTCAGGAAAGCGAGCAGTTGCCCGAACCGATTTTCACTCCTTCAACCAAAGCGGACGAAGGGCACGATATGCCGATTTCTTTCGAGCAAGTCTGCGAACTGCTCGGCGAAGAAACTTCAAACACCCTCCGCGAAAAGAGCTTGGCGATTTATTCCGAAGCTGCAAAGTATGCGCGAAGCAAAGGCATCATTCTGGCTGATACAAAATTCGAGTTCGGCGTTTTAGATTCTGGGGAAATCATCCTTATCGACGAAGTCCTCACGCCTGATAGTTCACGCTTTTGGCCCGAAAACGATTATGAAATCGGTCGTTCGCAACTCTCGTTCGATAAACAGTATGTGAGGGAATGGTTGCTTACAACAACCTGGGATCGCAATTCCCCACCTCCAGAACTTCCTGAAGATATCGCCCAGAACACACGAGCAAAATATCTCGAAGCGTACGAAATCTTAAGCGGCAAGAAATTTGTTGGATAACCCCTTGTCTGTACAAGGCCACGATCGACGACACAGAACAAATTTTCATTCAGTTTGGCATACGTCAGTATTCATATAATTTTCAGATCTTTCATTCTGGTTCAGAGGACGAATTTCGATGCTCTTTTCGATTCAGACACTTTTGCGATTACGGTCCTGCAATAGGCATTGCAATGCCTTAGCAATATTGATGCTGCTCGTTTTCTCTACCATTTTACCAGGGCAGAATCCAAGTCATCATCTGGTGGCAGGTCCGTTGAAGCTGCAACCCGGCTTAGGTAATCCGCTTCCGATGCAAGGTTCCGTGCGTGAGGTTTACAAGCAGGTCGGAGATGTCGAACTTTCTCTCTACATCTATCACCCAGCCACTCATCCTGCTGATGAATTGAAGCCAGCCATCGTCTTCTTTTTTGGCGGCGGTTGGGCAGGGGGAACTCCCAAACAATTCATCCCGCATTGCGAATATCTTGCCTCCCGCGGAATGGTTGCAGTCACTGCTGATTACCGTGTCAAAAACAAACACGGCGTGTGGCCACAGTCGTGTATTGCAGATGCAAAGTCTGCAATACGATACTTGCGAAAAAACGCGAAACGACTTGGTATCGATCCCAACCGAATTGCAGCCGGAGGTGGTTCTGCAGGCGGACACCTGGCAGCCGCAACGGGCACCATTTCTGAATTTGACGAACCAACCGAAGATCTACAAATCAGTTCCAAGCCTAATGCAATGGTTCTGTTTAACCCGGCTCTGATGCTCGCAGAACTGGACGGCTCGGACTTGCTTCCTGAATCGTTCGAAATGAAAGTTGCTGAAAAGATCAACATTGCAGCCACGCGACTTTCGCCTGTTCATCATGTTTCGAAGCATTTACCGCCAACAATCATTTTTCACGGACAAGCAGACGAAGAAGTCCCTTATGCAAGCTCGAAACTGTTTCACGAAAAATTAGTTGCCCTGAAATGCAATTCTCAAATGAGATCTCACGCAGGTCAAGCACATGGCTTCTTCAACTTTGGACGAAAAGCTTTGCCTCCGGTTCCGCAAGGGGTATCAAATTTCGTTGAAACCACTCGTGAAATGGATCAATTCCTCAACTCAATCGGTTATTTGGTTGGACCGCCCAGCATCGACTATTTTGCAACAGACGCCCAAATCGCAACCTCCCCACAAACCAAAGAAGAAATCCTGAAAAAGCATATTCACCTGCGTGAGTTGCCGCTGCGTTGTCAAAAGAAATTTGCAGAACAAAAAACCGGACGCGTTGCGTTTCTTGGTGGATCAATTACCGAGATGAATGGATTTCGTCCGCTGGTCTGCCAATGGCTTCAAGAAAAATATCCAGAGACCGAATTCGATTTTATCAGCTCGGGAATTGCATCGACTTGTTCAACAACCGGAGCCGGACGCATTAAAGATGACGTCCTTTCACATGGTCAGATCGACTTGTTGTTTATCGAAGAAGCAGTCAACGACGATTCCGATGCCACACACCCGGCTCAACGATGTGTACGTGGTATGGAAGGCATGGTCCGCAGAGTTAAACGCGAAAGTCCAGCGACCGATTTAGTGCTGATTTATTTCACTAATCCTGGAATGCTCGATGCCATCGCCCAAGGCGCATGGCCCATTTCAAGTGGCTCGCACGATCACATCGCCAGTTACTACGGCGTCTCAAGCATTAACATTGCAGGCTGTCTTTCCGACTTGATCCAAACCAACCTGATGACCTGGGAACAATACGGCGGAGTGCATCCAAAAAAACCGGGCAACAAACTTGCAGCCGACATGGTCATTGAATTACTCAAGCAAACCGAAACCAGTTGGCCGACTTCTCTAAAAGACGTTTCGGCGATGCTTCCGCTTGATTCCTGCAATTATGAATTTTTGCATTGGAACTCGCCAAAGTTTGCAACGACCGATTCGCAATGGAAATTCCATCAACCAGATTGGAAAAATATCCCAGGTAGTTTTCGTACTCGTTTTGGAAAGGACACATTTCTTACCAGCAGCGACCCGGGTGCACAATTTGAATTCGACTTCCAGGGCCGAGCCTTCGGTTTGTATGTACTGGCTGGCCCAGATGCAGGCACAATCGAATATCGAGTTGATGGCGGCCACTGGAAATCGCAGGATCTTTATCACCACTTCAGCAAAGCATTACACTATCCACGAACAGTGATGCTGGAAGAAACATTGAGCAACAAAAAACATCACATCGAAATTCGCATCTCAAAAGAAAAGAACAAACTCAGTACTGGTCATGCCGTACGGATTATGCAAATTGCGGTCAATGGAAAGTGATACGTATGCTCTGTACCGTTTCAGTTTGAGCCTCCGATGAACACACATTTTCCACTGAGAAAAAGAATACAGAGCCGTGCCAGTCCTTGGTAACTCTTTGCATTATCTGTAGTTACGCCCGTTGATGATAGTTAACACAGTGCGATGTTGTTTTGATGTTACAAGCTGTTCCTCTAGGATTTTCCGCTTGTTTTCTGCTTGTATTTGTTGATAAAACACGTCTTATTCCGTTCGGCTGAAATATACTGTAGACTACAGGGATGCGAGAACCATCAATAATTTCTTGCAACATCGCGTCCCCGTCACTGCGGTTTCCGCACAATGCAGGTCGATAACCACTACCAGAAAGTACAGAAGATGAGTTCTGCTGAAGATATTGCAAAGCTTTGCTGGCAAAAGGGTTCTCAAGCGATCAATAGCGAAAACTTTGACTACGCTACCGAAATGTTTCATAAGTCGGTCATGCTGGTCCCCAATAATCTCGCCTACAGACAATCGCTTCGGACTTCGGCATTCAAGAAATACAAGAACAATCTCAAAGGGGCGGGGATGATGTCTCGCCCGAAAATGATGAAGATCAAAGCAAAGCTCTCACTTGCGAAATCAAAAAAGAAGTGGGACGAAGTCGATAAAATTGCAGAGGAAGGTTTGCTGATCAATCCCTGGGATTCAACATTAAATGCCACCGTGGGAGATGCCTGTCACCGGCGAGACTATAATACTGTTGCCGTGTTTGCCTATCAGGTGGCAGTTGGGCCGGGGGGTGACCCGGAAAATATTAATCTGCAACGCGAATTCGCACAGTTGTTGCAAACCAACGAGCAGTTCCAGGAAGCAGCTGTTGTCTGGAAAAGAGTTCACAAACTGAACCCGAACGATGGCGATGCACGCAGCAACGTCACTGCTTGTGAGTTTGAACACGCACGCGTCAGCGCTGGCTTTGACGATGCCTCGTCCACGCGAGATGTCATGCCCGCACACGAAATTAGTAAAAAACTGAGGGCCACTTCCGGAAAACAGAATACCGATGCACCGGGCATGGATCCCGAGAAAGACTTGCAGCACGCGATTCGTAAAGATCCCAAAAGTATTGAACTGTATCTAAAACTGGCTGAGTTATACAAAGACAAAGGGCAACTTGAACAAGCCAAGCAAACTTATCAGCAAGCTTACGAACTATCCGATTCAGATCAAAACATCAAAGAATTGATCGAAGATCTCGAATTGAAGGAACTTGAAAGCGAAATCAAGATCGCCAAAAATGATGCCCAGGCATCTCCAGACGATCAAGAACTAAAAAAACAAGTCGGCAAACTTTCCCGAACCTTACTCGATCGCGAAATCAAAGTCTTTGCAGAGCGGACTGTACGTTACCCCCAAAACAAACGCATCAAATTTGATCTTGCCAAGCGATACCATCGGCTCAAACGCTGGAGCGATGCCATTCCACTTTACCAACAGGCTAGCCTCGATCCCCGGGTGGAAGTCGAATCATTGGCCTCGCTTGGAAAATGTTTTCTTCAAGATAACAAGCCGAAACTGGCAGAAAGACAGTTTGTCAAATCGCTGCCGAAACTCTCGTATGAAGAAAATGAAGAATTATTCAAAGATGTCCATTACTACTTAGGGCGCATTTACGAACAAGCTAAGCAACCCAAAAAATCCGAGGATCATTACGGCGAAATCCTGGCAGTCGATTACGACTACAAAGATGTCCGAACCCGATTAGAGAAACTTTCTGAATAAATACGAACAAAAGCCGTGCACATTTTAAGTGCACGGCTTTGTTTGCCCATCCCCTACTCAGCCCTGTTAGATTAGAAATTCAAGGACGTAAGTCAATTTGCTGAGTAGCATCTGATGTTCAAGCAGACTTAGCTTAAACCCCCTCTAACTCCCCCTTTGTAAGGGGGAGAACCAGTTTCCTACTCAAGATCTGTCGGAGCGGGAACAACTTGCTCTTGCGTTGAGGTGCCCTCGGTTGAGATTTTGGGCGATTCGATTTTCCGCTCTGCAATCTTTTCCGGTGTCCTATTCTTATCGCTGCGACTGTCAGCCGTTCGGCGATCCAGAATTACACGAGCTGCTTCACGAATTTCTGTGTTACTCATGCGTCGTAAGTCACTCAGCTGGATCAACGGCTTCAAAACCAGTAGTGTCTGGTTAACGGTTGATTCCAAGAAGGTGATTTCCATCAAATCGCGTCGCATTTTGGAAAGTAACCCGGTCTGGATTTCGATCTCCGCCTGAAATCCTTCGAGCAACTCAATCGTCTGGATCGCATCAGTAATTCGTTGGCCTCCTGCACTGAGTTCATCCTGAAACTTCATCATCTCTTTCAGGTTGCTGGCTGCCTGCATAACCGTCGCCTGATCGCGACCAGCAAGTGCTGTTTCTAAACTTGCCATCTTCTGAACGGTGTCCAAAGAAACAGGAATCATTTCCCCTTGTCGAACCAGATCCCCTTGCAAGGCAGCCATGTCAGTCACAACGTTTTTTGAAGCAGACGGCGGTTCTTCTTGCTGAATCAGAAAAGAAGAAAGTTCATCAACAGAATCGATCACTGTATCGGCCTGGGCAATCAATTCTTTCTGACTGATCACGCGAGAAGTCAGTTTTTCCACATCGCTTAAGGCCTTTGTTGCTGCAACAATTCCTGATTGCTGAGATTGTGCAGAAGAACCTAATTTGACAACACTTTGTTGAAGCATTGCGATGTTTGCAATCACTTCGCGAGATTGAGCCATGCTGCTCTTGTTTTCAATCAAAGCTGTCTGCAAAGTTTCTACTTCATGAATTGTCCGCATCGCCAATTCATGATTCGAGGAAAGTGCAATCACTTCGTTATTCACTTGCTTAATGGCAACAAGCGACTGCTCAACTTCCGCCAACTGACGTTGTTGCTGACGCAGACCTGTCAGCAAATCGTTCGTCTTCCAGATGTTATCTCGCGTGCCAACCAATTGATGCATCTCTGCCTGCATCAACGAAAGATTCGACTCCACCATTTGCATTCGCATCGACATCGGGCGAGTCACTGAGAAATACATGCCCATGAATCCGATTGCCAATCCCGCGGTGAGCATTCCCCACATGACCGGACGATTATTATCTACTGGCTTTGCCTTTGGCATAATATGAGCTGAATGTGTGAATTTCATACCTGATGTTCCCACTTGATTATCCTCCAACCGATTAGGAGTAGTGTTGTTGACCAGTGGCCCGCTACAAAATTAAATCCATCTCAGCAATGAACATTTTTCAACGGATTGGTAGTTGAGATCATTTTGATCACGAAGTTGTCGAGAAGTAACATTGCCCCCTGCTTAGCCATGCTTTGCATACGTCCCGTAACACCTGTTATCGCCATCTTCACACCTTCTGTTCGGTTTCCTTGCCCCAGTTTGCCTATATTTCAATCAAATCCCTTGCATTGGGGGAAATACGGGTAGTGACAAAGGTACCAGAAAAGAAATATGTATCGATTATGCCGGGCAAGCAATGATTGGTGTTCACGTCAACCATATCCCGACAAAGCGAAATTCATCGTTTAACGATGAGCCGAACACGTGCGTT
>JAESQE010000585.1 GCA_016765335.1 Planctomycetaceae bacterium | reverse complement strand
TAATTCCCGCTTTGGTTAAGGCATTGACATAACCATCATGGCGACGCTCGGCAAAATCCATATGTTCGGGGCCGTTGAGCAGGGCAATCCGCTGGTGGCCGAAATCAATTAAATGATGTTTGTGCAACGGGCACGCTCAATGTATTGGATGCCGCCAGAAAATTGAGTGTCCGCCGAGTCGTTTATGCTGCATCGAGCAGCGCTTACGGCGATCGCCCTGAAATGCCCAAGCATGAAAATCATGTCCCGGAAACCCTTTCGCCTTATGTAGCGGCCAAGTTGGCTGGCGAATTGTACTGCGAATCTTTTTCACACTGTTACGATCTGGAAACAGTCCGTCTGCGATACTTCAACGTTTTTGGTCCCCGACAAGACCCGAAAAGCCCCTACTCAGCAGTCATCCCGTTATTTGTGTCCGCGTTACTTGAAGGCAGACGACCGATGTTTTTCGGAAACGGCGAACAATCCAGAGACTTCGTGTATGTCGGAAATGTTGCTCAGGCGAATTTACTGGCTGCAGAAGCTCCGGGCGTTTCAGGAAATGTTTACAACGTCGCGACGGCCCAGCGCGTCAGTGTTGCAGAAATGTTGAAGCAAATTTGTGACATCTTAGAACTCCCCTACGATCCGGAATTTGCACCGCCTCGTGCGGGAGACGTGTTGCATTCCTGGGCAGACATTACACAAACTCAAAAAGACCTGGGATACGAACCAAACGTCAGTTTTTGTGATGGCTTGCGAGATACGGTCGAGGCTTATGCACAGGAACTTTCAGTCAAAGCGTAACGTCAACAGATAAGAACGAACAAAACACTTTCGAAGTTTACAAGGGAACCTCTATAAATTCAAAAGACATTGCGAGCGGAGAGTAGACATTCTTGTCTGCCTGAAATGAAGGCCTGCTCAAACGAAACAGACAAGAATGTCTGTGCCCCCTTTGAATTCATAGAGATTCCCATAAATAAAACCGCGAACGCGGTCATCCAGAAGACGGATTGATTTCAATGACTCCTACAGCCGGCAATCCTTTAATTGACTCATCAGAACCGACGGCAAATCGCCCGACGATGCCAGCACATCAAGATTTCAGTTCCAATTTGGGCACGCCTGCCCAAGGCCAGGCAGTTGATCCGATTCAGCTCGTGCTTAAGAACATTGTTTTATTGATGATTGCAGCAGCAGCCGGAGTTGGTTTGGGGGTTGGTGCCTACAAATTCCTTGGCCCCAAATACGTTGCAAATTCAAGAATTCTAGTCAAACACAAAAACCCGGTCCCCATAATTCGCGATGGTAAACAACTCGATTCTGGAGAACGTAGTGCACATATTGAAATCATTCTCAGCCCCAAAGTCGTTGAGCGAGCTGTCCGTGATTCAAAACTGAATGAGCTTACCAGCATGCAAGGCAGCGAAGAACCCGGTCAGGATATTATTGACAGTTTGAAAATTACTCGGGTGGCTGGAGAAGACCATCATCAGCTCAATATTCTCAGATTACAATACACATCAAAAAATAAGGAAGAGTCTAAGATTATTCTTAATGCAGTCATCAAGGCTTACGATGACTACCTTCAAGATGACGCACAGGCAAACTATAACGAACTTTCGAAGCTGCTCGAACAAATCAATGAGGAACTCTCGCCACGTTTACAGGAAAAGATGCTGGAGTACCAGGCGTTTCGTGAATCTGCGCCGCTGATCTGGAAAACTCCTCCCGGCACGATTGCAGGACCGAACGATTCCACGAACATCCATCAACAACGCGTGCAATCCCTCGCCACCGAACGCTTGAGAGTGGAACTGCTTCAGCAGGAAGTCGCTTCACGTGTTCACAGTTTGAAAGATGCGATCAACCGTGGAGAACCTCACGAAGCATTACTGATTCTGGTCAAAACATTTCTCCAGAAAGATCAGCAATCGACAACGCAAACCGTTGTTACTGGTGCTTCGGAAAGACAACAGCTCGACGCTCAGTTGATGCCGCTGATCATGGAAGAACAGCGACTGCTGGAACGCTACGATATTAATCATCCAGATGTACTCAGTGTTCGTCATCGCATGTTAGCAGTCAAAAACTATTATCGTCTGCAAGGAATAGAGTTACCGATTGCGATGGTGGAAAAAGATGGCCCCAATCAAGGTGCTCCTATTGCTGTCGATCCGGTCCAAACCTACCTGGTTGCTTTAGAACAACAGAAATCTGAATTAGACAACCGTCTTGAAGAACTCGAAACGCTGTATCAAACTTCCACATCCAAAGCCAAAGAGTTTTCCCGATTCGAAACGCAGGAACAGATTTTAAGTGACGAACTGAAACAGATTAAATCGATCCACGAAGTTGTTGTTAATCGGATCGAAGAATTGAGTCTGGCTCGTGATGAAGGTTATCAGCTGCAACAAATTTCCCCTGCCCGGGCAGAAGGTGACCTCAAGCGGATCATCAAAATCATGGGAGGCTGCCTGATGTTATCGGTCCTCTCTGCATTAGGTTTGTTGTTTTTGCGAGAGATGCAAGATACGTCCATAAAATCGTTAACAGATCTGCAAGCACTTACCCCGACACCGATTCTGGGAACACTTCCTTTAATTGCCAATCCAAATAAAAACCTGGCGGCTGCCCGCCAAACGGGGTTGGACCCCATGCTGTACTACTATCACGACCCGGGTTCTGCCGAGGCCGAATCGTGCCGATCTCTTCGTTCGATATTTTTTGTACGAACTAGCGATGCAAACGCAAAGATTATTCAGTTCACCAGCGCAGAGCCAGGCGATGGCAAAACAACCTGCATCTCAAACTTGGCGATTTCGATTGCACAGGCCGGCAAAAAAGTACTTCTTATTGATGCTGACTTACGTCGCCCGATGGTGCACCGACTGTTTGGTTCACGAGAGGAAATCGGCTTAAGCGAATCTCTGTCGGGAGATATCGAACTGTCTAATTCAGTCCAGACAACAAACATCGACAATCTCTCCATTCTGACAGCAGGAAGAATTCCATCCAAACCAGCGGAACTTCTTTCTTCTGCCAAGATGCACTATCTGCTCGGTGAAGCTGCTCGGGAGTACGACATAATTTTGATTGATAGCCCTCCGGTACTAGCCGTTTCTGATCCGTTCATTTTGGCACAGTGTGTCGATGCTGTGATACTTGTGATCCGGATGAACAAAAATCGCAGACCCTCAATCAAGCGAGCATTGGAACAATTCGAATCGAATCGAATCTCGCTGTTAGGAACAATCGCCAACGGGAAACAACGCATGGTCGGCGAATATCTTTACAATGGTGACTACGCAGGCGGCTATGCCAGCAACAAAGAAAAGCCGAAGCAATCTCCTGCTCGCGAAATAAAAGCCCCTACCGAAAAAACAGAATTCAGCAAAATCACTTAGAAATTGTTGAATTCCATTTTGGACGACGAGGTCTTCAAGAGGCCGCTTTGATTGCCATTTTGAGTATCTTGGGGAAGCTGGCTCCATCAAATTCCGTGGCCCCTCTGTGCCTTGCGCACCAGAAGCAATTCTTTTACAGGATCTTTGGTTCATTTAGTCTGTTGCGACTTGCCTCTTGGAAGAGGATGCCTAGAATCTATGTCTTCAGAAGAGACATTGTGAAGAATCATTTCAAAGAACAAACCTGTGTTACAGGTGGAAATTTTAAAGCTGACAAACGGTAAAGGAACACTGATGGCTTACACATTACCAGAACTACCTTATGCGTATGATGCACTCGAACCGCATGTTGATGCTCGTACAATGGAAATTCATCATTCCAAACATCATCAAGCTTACATCACCAAGGTGAATGCCGCTTTGGAAGGGCATGACGATTTGACTGCCAAGTCGATTGAAGATTTGGTGGGTGATTTGAATGCTATCCCCGAAGCAATTCGTGGTGCAGTACGAAACAATGGCGGCGGACACGCTAACCACAGCTTGTTTTGGACCGTGATGAGTGCCAACGGTGGCGGAGAGCCTACCGGCGATTTGGCAGTTGCCATTAACGCTAAGTTTGGTTCGTTCGAAAAATTCCAAACCGAATTCGCAAACGCAGCAGCGACTCGATTTGGTAGCGGATGGGCTTGGTTAAGTGTCGACAACGGAGAAGTCGTAGTTGAAAGCACTGCCAATCAGGACACTCCACTTTCAGATGGTCGTACCCCCATTCTGGGCCTCGATGTCTGGGAACATGCTTACTACTTAAACTATCAGAACCGACGTCCCGATTACGTTTCCGCATTCTGGAATGTAGTCGATTGGAACGCAGTCGCAGCTCGCTACAACGCAGCCAAATAATTTTCATACTCCGTCTGCTTCGCAGACCAAGATCATGAAAATGGAATTCAACAAGCCCGGCTTATTAATTAAGCCGGGCTTGTTCTTTAATTTTTTCGAATTTCCGACACGTCGTTAACGGGTAGCTCATACGATCCCGTTTAGGGTCGTGTGAGTGCCGCAGGCACCCGAGGATGATTACATGTGCTTTGCGTAAAAGAACGAACCAAGGCAGGCTGCCAGGGCACAAAT
>JAESQE010000584.1 GCA_016765335.1 Planctomycetaceae bacterium | reverse complement strand
TAAATTTGGCAAGCGGCCTCAATTAGCTGACGCGAACCTTGCTGCATTGAAGGCTGGTTCAGACTTTGGCTACTCGACCGAAGCATTTACTGTTCATTATCGAATTCCGCCTGCAAAACTACCTGCGGGAAAATATAGGAAAATCACAGGCAACGAAGCCATCGCGATTGGGCTGGCGACATCTGCTCATCTTTGTGGAAAAGAGTTATTCTACGCTGGCTACCCAATCACGCCAGCCAGTGACATTCTTCACGAACTTGCCAAGTTGAAAAACTTTGGTGTCCGAACCGCTCAGGTGGAAGACGAAATCGCTGCAATTACCGCAGTTGTCGGTGCATCGTTTGGTGGTTCCTTCGCGATCACAGCAAGCAGCGGTCCAGGAATTGCACTCAAGTCTGAAGGGATTGGGCTGGGGATTATTACCGAACTGCCCATGGTCATTGTCAACGTTCAACGGGGTGGACCAAGTACCGGGTTACCCACCAAGACGGAACAATCTGACTTAATGATGTGTATGTTCGGTCGTAATGGTGAATCTCCGATGCCGATTGTCGCAGCTGCCACCCCTGCTGACGCGTTTGACACAGCCCGGGAAGCCATGCGATTGGCTGTCGAATTCATGACTCCTGTCTTCTTACTCAGCGATGGATACGTCGCTAATGGTGCAGAACCGTGGCTCATTCCTGACGAATCGTCACTGATACCGATCAAATGCTCTCATATTAAAACACCAAACGGCGAAAACGGTGAATACTTACCTTACCTGCGAGACGAACGCCTTGTACGCCCCTGGGCAACACCAGGCACACCGGGTCTTGAACACCGATTAGGTGGCCTTGAAAAATCGGATGGCACCGGAAACGTCAGTTACGATGCCGACAATCACGAAAACATGATTGCAATTCGTGCCAAGAAAATTGCAGGGATTGCTGATCATATTCCAGAACAAGCCATCGAAGGGCCGGATTCTGGCGACTTGCTGGTCATTAGCTGGGGGGGCACTTATGGATCTGTGAAATCCGCTGTCCAGCAAGCTCAATCAGAAGGAAAAAGCGTCGCCTTAGCACACCTGCGATATTTGAATCCCTTCCCAAGAAACCTCAGCGATCTGCTTAAAAAATACAAGAAAGTTTTGGTTCCGGAATTGAATGCAGGCCAACTCCTGTTTCTACTTCGAGGTAAATTTTTAGTTGACGCCCAAGGCTTAAACAAGATGAAAGGGAAACCGTTCTTAATCTCTGAAATCGTCGATGGTATCGAAAAGATTTTAGCTGAATAAAAACGAGCTATTTCCTTACCACAACCAACCTATATAATTCCATCAACGCGATGATCTACCTTGGAAATGTTCCTGCGATCATATTTAATGACAAATAGACCATAGGGTTTTACCATGAGTACTGGTATTGAACTTGCTGTATTGACTCCCAAAGATTTCGCCAGCGACCAAGAAGTCCGCTGGTGTCCGCGATGTGGAGACTATTCGATTCTCGCGCAGGTCAAAAAGATCTTGCCAACACTGGGAATCCCAAAAGAAGAATTCGTCTTCATCTCCGGTATCGGCTGTTCAAGTCGATTTCCCTATTACATGGATACTTATGGCATGCATAGTATCCATGGTCGTGCCCCTGCAATTGCAACGGGAATGAAAGTGACTCGACCAGAACTACAAGTCTGGGTCATCACGGGCGATGGCGATTCCCTTTCGATTGGCGGAAATCATTTCATGCATATGATTCGTCGAAACGTCGATTTAAAAGTGCTTCTGTTCAATAATCAGATCTACGGATTGACCAAAGGACAGTATTCCCCAACCAGCCCCGTCGGCAAAAAAACCAAGAGCACACCTTACGGTTCTGTCGATGCACCGCTGACACCAATCACAACTGCGCTGGGTGCAAACGCCAGCTTCGTTGCGAAGTCGGTTGATGTCGACATCAAGCACTTATGCATGGTTCTTGAGCGAGCCGCCCATCATAAAGGGACAGCTGTTGTCGAGATTTACCAAGACTGCAATGTGTTCAACCAAGGTGCATTCGAATTCGCATCCAAGAAGGATCAGAAACACGATAACTGCATCTACCTGGAACACGGCAAACCGTTGATCTTCGGCAAAGATAAAAACAAAGGGATTCGACTCAACCAAATGAATCAGCCCGAGGTTGTTGAGCTGGGCAAAGGGATTACAGAAGACGATCTTCTCTTCCACGACGAAAAGTCCGAAGACCCAACGCTGGCCTTCATGCTTTCGCAAATGCGTTATCCAGACAGCCCAGAACCAATGGGTGTCTTCCGAGCTGTCGAACGGCCCACGTATGACGAACTGGTTAACAACCAAGTGAAAGAAGTCACCGAAAAGCTAGGCCCCGGCAACCTACAAGCCCTGTTCAACAGCGGCGACACCTGGGAAGTCAAATAAGCTACCAGCTAACTCCAACCAGCTCCAGTAACATCGATTCCACACAATAAGCCCGGCTTAATTCAAGCCGGGCTTATTGCATTAGAAAATTGAATCCACCATTTGCTACAAAGCGATCTCTCGCACTCGTTGGGATACGCTGCCGCTACCCCAACCTACTGCTTGTATTATTATAGACATTACACAAAAAGTGGTTGACAGTATTGCATGTGGTTGTGGAGTTCCCCGCGAATAGTGGGCGCTTCGGTTAGGTTATGCGAGTCGTTCAAATTCTTCGGGGCTGATGTAGCCTAACGAGGAATGAATTCGCTCACGGTTATAAAACACTTCGACGTATTCAAAGATGCTACGCCTGGCTGCTGCTCTTGTTTTGTAGCGTTCTTGATAGATTAATTCCTTCTTCAACGTCGCAAAGAAACTTTCCATTGCTGCGTTGTCCCAGCAGTTTCCCTTACGGCTCATGCTGCACGTGATTCCGCTGGCTCGCAGCATCTGTTGATAGTCGTTGCTGCAATACTGGCTGCCACGATCTGAATGATGCAGCAACTCCTCACCAGGACAACGTTGGGTCACTGCCATTGAGAGGGCCTCCATCACAAATCCTTTCGTCATCGAAGAAGCCATGCTCCATCCCACAATCTTCCTTGAAAATAAATCCATCACACAACTCAAGTACAACCAACCCTCCAAAGTCCAGATGTAAGTCACGTCACTCACCCATAATTCGTTCGGTTTGGTTGCTTTGTCGAACTCTCTGTTCAACAAGTTTTCTGCCACTGGATGATTATGATTCGAGTCCGTTGTTACATTGAATTTCTTTGTCGTTCGTGCTTGTATGCCAGCTTCTTTCATTACTTTTGCCACCATCGTTTCACTACAGAGAACTCCTTTTTTCTTCAGTTCTTTATGAACTCTGGGCGAACCAAAGTTGTGCTTGAATTTCTCTTGATGAATTTCCCGGATGTCAGCCACCAACGACTTTCGCCGCTGAGACGGTTTGCTTTCCGATCTACTTTGCCAAGAGTAATAGCCGCTGCGTGAGATCTGCAAGACGCTGCACATCACCGTAATGGGCCACTGCTCTTTGTGTTCCAGGACGAACTGATATCTCAGTTCTTTTCGCTCGCAAAGAAGACCGTCGCTTTTTTTAAGATGTCACGCTCCATACGCAGGCGTTTGTTTTCTGCTCGCAAATGTTTGAGTTCTTCGTTATCAGTGTCGTCTACCTGCTCAGAGAACTTGTCCTTCCAGCGATGTAACAGATTAACTTGAATGCCCAGACTGCGGGCAGCTTCTGCTACTTTGTAGCCTTGGTCGGTCACCATTTTGACGGCTTCGATTTTGTACTCATCATCGAATGTACGACGAGTTCGCTTTGTTGTCGACTGCGATGTTGCTTGCTTCTTACTCATGGTGATTCCTCCTGAGAATAGTATACACTCTTAATTGATCGCCCACTATTCGCGGGGAACTCCACAATGCCCTTTGTAAGGGGGAGAACCAATTAATAGAGGTTCCCTAAACAGAGAAGATCAATTCTGACTTACGAGCGATTGCCCTGCTGCAATTGATACAACCGGCTTGTTTCGACGGGGCATCTCGCGTTCCATAATTTAATCAACAGAATTCTAAGAAAATAAAAACAGGATGTCATTTTGCAACCTAGGCTCTGATTAGCTTTACCCGTAATGCATTTGTGATGCTCAGGTTTAAGTAGGATGTCGATTTTTTTTCGGTTTAGTTCGTGTTCCGTCCAAAAAGTAACCTAAGCTTAAGTTCACTTACATTCCTAATACACCAAGGATTAACAATGACTGAGACAGCAGAAGATAAAAACAAAGAAATCTCAAATGCAATAGCAGGTGTTTCGAATGTGATCATCGCATCAACTCACGATGCATTTGTTAAAATGACGAACGTTGAGATTGAACGTAAATCTGTTGTTGCGATTGCACGAAACAGGCCTTTGTATGACGTGACTTCTGTCATTTCATTAACTGGTGATCTTAATGGAACCGTCTGCTTGAGCATGACGAATGAGACAGTTCTAGCAATGGCCCACCGTATGATGGGAATGGAATTTACTGAGGTGGACGAACTGGTTGCCAGTTGCGTCTCTGAATTTGCAAATATAATTGCAGGCAGCTCTAAAATGGCTCTCTCGCACCTGAATATGGATATCGGCTTACCAAGTATTATCAGGGGAAAAGAGTGCATCATTGATTTTCCATGTTTAGCTCAACCGTTGTGTGTAAATTACGAATGTGAGTTGGGACCGTTTCTGGTTGTATTTGGATTTGCTAGTTAAATTGATTAAATTTGATTTACAAAGTCGCTAAATAAATAGCGAAGCCAGTGGTAACCGTTCATTGCGCCAAGAAGCTTGGCGAAAGGGGGATGTTATGTGAATCTGATAACTGAAACCTTACTTTGGAGCCTTTACGGGTGCAAGTCCCGTCTGGTAGAGCTTAACCAGCAGCCAGGAGCGAGTCTTGCGTGGTGTTTTGGGTAACCTGCATTGCGAAGCCGACCAAGCTGTGCTCGGTGCCCGCAGCGAATTCGGAAGCGATGTGACTGAGCCTCGAAAGTACTTTTGTTGGAGCCTTCATCTTTGAACGCGTGGGGGCAGCATGGGCGTTTTGTTTTGGTGAGAAACGTTCCGTCCGACCGGGGTCGCGTGAGCATGGCAAACGAATAGAGGAGGCTCCCCAGGAACTTGGGAGGCCCTGTTTCTTCCACGAAGAATCCCGGGATGGAGTCGCCGGTTGAACAAGCTCCAGGCTCGATGCAGTGAATGCACATGTCGGCATCGAGAGCGAATTGAAGGACATGTGCTATTTGTGGCAATCGCGGAACGAAGGAAACGAAGTGAAGCGAGATGAGAAACAGGGAGTCACAGTGTCTTGATAGTACCGTTGAAGTCGGGGAACGAATTTCTGATCGGACCCGATGGAGGGAAGCGAGACATCGGAACAATGGTCCGTCTTTGAGAAACACGCCAGATGCCCAGTAATCTGAATTATGAAGACGTGTACACGAAACGGCGACGGATAGCGAGGCTAGCCGAGCAATCGCCGGAGTTGGGATTTACGTCATTGAATCACCTGATCGATATCGACTGGCTTCGAGAAGCCTTTCGTCTGACTCGCAAGAGTGGGACGCCGGGTGTTGATGGTCAGTCGGCGCAGAAGTATGAAGCCAACCTGGAGGAAAGCCTGCAAGGTTTGCTTCAACGTGCGAAATCGGGACTCTATCGAGCACCGCCAGTTCTTCGGAAGCATATTCCGAAAGGTTCTGGATCGGAAACTCGTCCGATAGGGATTCCGACATTCGAAGACAAAATACTTCAGCGTGCCATCGTGATGCTTTTAGAGCCGATCTACGAGCAGGATTTTCCCAGCACGGCTGGTTTGTTCTGATAGTCGTCACCAATCTCAACCTTTCTGTTGAAAAATCGAAAGCTGCAAGGGAAATGATCTTAAATAGCACGAAGGGTCGTACGGGTTTCGTCCGCGTCGCTCACCGCATGATGCGTTAAACGCATTAGGTCAGGAAGCAACGCGGATTGGCGGCGGATGGATTCTGGAAGTCGATCTACGAAAGTTTTTCGACACGCTGAACCATACCCATCTTCGGGACTTTGTTAGCTGCAGGATACGTGATGGCGTGATACGACGCCTGATCGGTAAATGGTTGAAGGCAGGAGTGATGGAAGAGGGAAGCGTCAGCTACCCGGACGCCGGTAGTCCGCAGGGGGGAGTCATTTCTCCGCTGTTGGCTAACATTTACCTGCACTATGTATTGGATCAATGGTTCGAGGAAACCGTGAAATCGCAACTTCGGGGGAGCGCCAAGCTCATCCGATTTGCAGACGATTTTGTGACCGTTTTCTCAAACCGGGAAGATGCACTTCGTGTTTGGAAGTTGCTTCCTGACCGGTTCGAGGAGTATGGACTGTCAGTCCATCCGGAAAAGTCACGGCTGATCGATTTTCGACATCCGTTCCATTCCGATCGTCAGCGCGATGGCTTTAGTCAGCCAGAGACGTTTGACCTGCTGGGCTTCACCCATTATTGGGGCAAGTCTCGCAGGGGATATTGGCAGATATCCAAAAAGACGATCGCAAAACGATTGACCAGTGGTGTCGAAGTTGCCGGCATATGCCGGTACGCGAGCAGTGGCCCAAGTTGTGCCAGAAAATCCGTGGTCACTTTGCCTACTATGGCGTGAGTAGCAACGGGAGGATGTTACGTAACTTTCGCCATCAGGCGAGACGATCCTGGCATCGCTGGCTCAACCGCCGCAATCGCGAACGCAAGCTGAGCTGGGAAAAGTTTGAGCGGTTGGAGAAGCGGTATCCGCTACCCCTGCCGAAAATTCATCACCGGCCAGACACGTAGTAATCATGGTTCTGAGGAACCGTATGCTCTAATGCGAGCACGTACGGATCTGTGGGAGCTCAGGGGAATAACTCCCCTGAGCCACCCGGTCACCCTGGGGAGATTGGGGTTTTCTGATTTGGGGAAATCTGCGATATTT
>JAESQE010000583.1 GCA_016765335.1 Planctomycetaceae bacterium | reverse complement strand
CAGAGCTCAGAGGAATTACCAATTGACTTATCGTCTACGTACTCTTCGTTGGATTCTTGCTCCTGCATTCAACGCCCTATTTCTCCAGAATCCGAGTTTTGTAAACAACGGTCAGAAAACGTAGCGCCCGGCGGGCAAAAAGTGTAGCGCTGGTTGCGGGGAGATTCTTGCGAAGGTGGCTGGGGTTCGCAAGAAAGGTGATTCCTTTTCTTACTTCGTCTTGATCGGTTTGCCGCTTGAGCTTTTTGTGCGGCGACGTTTAGCGTCCTGTAATCGGTAACTTTCGCCAGCGGTTTCCAGAATATGACAGCGGTGGGTTAAGCGATCCAGAGTGGCTCCGGTAAGACGTTCGCTGCCGAGCACTTCGGGCCAGTTTTCAAAAGGCAAGTTGCTTGTCACAATTAAACTCATTCGCTCATACGCCGTACTGATGACATCAAACAGAAGTTCGGCACCGAGCTTGCTGGCAGGGACGTATCCCAGTTCATCAAGAATCAACAAGTCGAGTTTCGAGAGTTGTCTTTTGAGACGCAGAAGATCTCGGTTGTAAACAACGGCCAGAAAACGTAGCGCCGAGCGGTGAGTGGTAAATTGGATTAAAAGTGTAGCGCCCAGATGACCACTTGCTTGGTTTTGGTCAGACTTTCTGTTTTCAGAAAGTTCTGACTTCAACCAGGCAGGAGGTAACGGTGTACACTAACATGGAACAATGGGCTGAAATTCGTCGGCGAGTTCTCAATGGTGAGATTAGTAAGCGTGGCGCTTGCACTGAGTACAAAATCCATTGGGAGACGCTGAAGAAAATCCTGACGCATACCGAGCCACCGGGGTATCGGTTGACCAAAACTCGGGTTCTTAAAATCGATTCGTTTTTACCGACCATTATTGAATACTTGGAGAGTGATAAAAAGACTCATCGCAAACAGCGGCATACGACCAGAAAGATATTCGAGCGGCTCCAGAAAGAGCATGGATTCACAGGGGGAATTACGATTGTTCAAGAGGCAATTCGCGAGTTGAAACAAAAGTCTCGTGAAGTTTTCCTGCCGTTGAGCCATCCTCCTGGCGAAGCTCAGGTTGACTTTGGATTTGCTGATGTTTTACTTAATGGCGAGTTAACCAAAGTGGCCTTGTTTGTCATGACAATGCCTTATTCGGACGCCATTTTCATGCAGGCCTTTCCGAGAGAATGTACGGAGTCTTTTCTGGAGGGGCACAAGCGAGCCTTTGAATTCTTTGGTGGTGTGCCGAAACGCATCAGTTATGATAATTCCAAAATCGCAGTGGCCCGTATTATCGGAACTCGCGAAAGAAAAGTAACAACTGAGTTTTCACGATTGAAAAGTCACTTTTTGTATGAAGATCATTTCTGTCTGGTGAGACGTCCCAACGAGAAAGGGCATGTCGAACGACTTTTGGATTTTGCTCGCAGGAACTTTCTGGTTCCAGTTCCTTGTGTTGATTCTTTGGAAAGGCTCAATGAACAATTATGGCAATGTTGCCAGGATGCCTTAACACGTCAGTTGCGAGGTAAACCTTCTGCAAAACAAGTGTTGCTTGTCGAGGAACAATCCTCGATGCTGCCCATACCAAGGCAGACCTTTGATGCCCATCGTCTCGCACAGGCTAATGCCAATTCACTCTCTCTGGTTCGCTTCGACAGAAACAGTTATTCGGTGCCCACAAAATTTGCATATCGTCAAATTACGATTGTGGCCACTATCGATGAAGTCCGGCTCAGTTTTGAAGATCAGTTGATTGCCAGACATAAAAGACACTGGGGCCGGGAGCAATCATTCTTCGATCCCGTCCATTATTTAGGGCTCTTAGAGCGAAAACCCGGCGGGTTTGATCACGCCAAGCCGTTGGAGAACTGGGATTTGCCAGTTTGCTTTGGGATTTTAAGACGCCGTATGGAATCTGAACTCGCTGAGATTGGCACCCGAGAGTTTATCAAAGTCTTGCGGCTGCTGGAGCGATATTCAATCACTGAATTGAAGCACGCTGTGCAGTACGGTCTTGATATTGGAGTCGTTAACGCTGATGCCATTCGGTTGATATTGGATTATCAACAGGAAATTCCCAGCACACTGTTTTGTTTGGACGGTCGTCCGCACCTGAAACTGGTACAGGTTGCGCAAACAGATGTTTCTGCTTACCAGTCCTTATTACTTAGAGGTTAAGATTATGACAAAAACTCAAACCAAATCTGTTGTGTTGCTACAACATCATCTCAAGAATTTGAGATTACCAACGATCCTCAGTGAGTGCGAGAAAGTCGCCGTTCGTTGTGCGACAGATAACGTGGATCATCTCGGCTACCTGTTACAATTAAGCGAACTGGAACTGATTGAACGAGAACGCCGTGCCGCCGAAAGGAGATTGAAAGCAGCCAAATTCCCGACTCACAAAACTCTGGATACGTTCGATTTCAAAGTACAACCTTCATTGAACAAATTGCTTGTCAATGAATTGATGCGAGGTGAGCACATTGAAAAGCGAGAGAATATTTTACTGGTCGGAAATTCGGGGACTGGAAAAACACATTTGGCGATTTCACTTGGAATTGCAGCGTGTGGCCAAGGGAAGAAAGTTCGTTTTTATCAGGTGACCGAGCTGATCACGCACCTGATGGAAGCTCGTGAGGATCGAGATCTTCTGCGTCTCAAAAGACAACTCTCGAAACTCGACTTATTGATTCTTGATGAGCTGGGCTACGTCCCCGCCAGCAAACTCGGCGCCGAACTTTTATTCGATGTCATCAGTACGGCCTACGAACGTATGAGTTTGATCGTCACTACGAATTTACCCTTTGAAAACTGGCCTGAAGTCCTCGGCAGCGAGCGTCTTACCGGAGCGACGCTGGATCGTTTAACCCATCGCTGTCACATATTGGAAACCGCTGGCGAAAGCTACCGATTACAGGACGCCAAACGTCGCCGCACAAAAAGCTCAAGCGGCGAGTCAATCAAGACGAAGTAAGAAAAGGATTCACCTTTCTTGCGAACCACAGCCACCTTCGCAGGAATCTCCCCGCAACCAGCGCTACACTTTTTGCCCGCCGGGCGCTACGTTTTCTGACCGTTGTTTACACTGACCTTCACATTTTCAGAAGTGACATAATCGGTCACATACACTCGCCCACCAGCAGGAAACTTTTCTATAACCCCCTGCTCTCGCCAAACATTATCCCGCTTCGCCCCCATCCACTGCGGCCAATCCTCGGCTACCAGAGAGCCAGTCACCAACAAAAACAATCCAGCGATCATATATGATTT
>JAESQE010000582.1 GCA_016765335.1 Planctomycetaceae bacterium | reverse complement strand
TCCTGATGCGATCTGTCTTCCCAGTCTGGACACGAATGTTGACCATAGGTTTGGATATATTCCTCTGTTCGGGAAACGGCACTCCAGTAGTAATTAAAGCTCTCAGTTGTAAACAACGGCCAGAAAACGTAGCGCCCGGCGGTGAGTGGTAAATTGGAATAAAAGTGTAGCGCCCAGATGACCACCTGTCTTGTTTTTGTCAGACTTTCTGTTTTCAGAAAGTTCTGACTTTAACCGGGCAGGAGGTAACGGTGTACACTGATATGGAACAATGGGCTGAAATTCGTCGGCGAGTTCTCAATGGTGAGATCAGTAAACGCGGTGCTTGCGCTGAGTATGAAATTCATTGGAATACGCTGAAGAAAATCCTGACGCATACCGAGCCGCCGGGGTATCGACTGACTAAAACTCGGGTTCTTAAAATTGATCCGTTTTTACCAACCATTATTGAATACCTGAAGAGTGATAAAAAGACTCATCGCAAGCAACGGCATACGACCAGGAAGATATTCGAGCGGCTCCAGAAAGAGCATGGATTCACCGGTGGAATCACGATTGTTCAAGATGCGGTTCGCGAGTTGAAGCAAAACTCTCGTGAAGTTTTCCTGCCATTGAGCCATCCTCCTGGTGAAGCTCAGGTTGATTTTGGATTTGCTGATGTTCTGCTTAATGGCGAGTTAACCAAAGTGGCTTTGTTTGTCATGACAATGCCTTATTCAGATGCCATTTTCATGCAGGCCTTTCCAAGGGAATGTACCGAATCATTCCTGGAGGGACACAAGCGAGCCTTTGAATTTTTTGGCGGTGTGCCAAAGCGTATCAGTTATGATAACTCCAAAATTGCAGTCGCCCGTTTCCTTGGGTCTCGCAAAAGAAAAGTGACAACCGAGTTTTCCCGACTGAAAAGTCATTTTTTGTTCGAGGACCATTTCTGTCTGGTGAGACGTCCCAATGAGAAAGGGCATGTGGAACGTTTATTGGATTTTGCCCGCAGGAACTTTCTGGTTCCAGTTCCTGCGATTGATTCTCTGGAAAGACTCAATGAACAATTATGGCAATGTTGCCAGGAAGATTTGAAACGTCAGTTGCGGGGCAAGCCTTCTGCAAAACAAGTGTTGCTTATCGAGGAACAATCCTCGATGCTGCCCATCCCGAAGCAGACCTTTGATGCCCATCGTCTTGCGCAAGCCAACGCCAATTCCCTCTCTCTGGTTCGCTTTGATAAGAACAGTTATTCGGTGCCCACAAAGTATGCGTATCGTCAAATAACGATTGTGGGCACGGTCGATGAAGTCCGGCTTAGCTTTGAGGATCAGTTGATTGCCAGGCATAAAAGACACTGGGGCCGAGAGCAGTCATTCTTCGATCCCGTCCATTATTTAGGGCTTTTAGAGCGTAAACCAGGCGGGTTTGATCACGCCAAACCGCTGGAGAACTGGGATTTGCCAGTTTGCTTTGGGATTTTACGCCGCCGCATGGAATCCGAACTCGCTGACATCGGCACCCGCGAGTTTATCAAAGTTTTGCGACTGCTGGAGCGATATTCAATCTCTGAATTGAAGCACGCTGTGCAGTACGCCTTGGATATTGGAGTCGTTAATGCTGATGCCATTCGTTTGATATTGGATTATCAACAGGAAGTCCCCAGCACACTATTTTGTTTGGACGGTCGTCCGCACCTGAAACTGGTACAGGTTGCTCAGACTAATGTTTCTGCTTACCAGTCATTATTACTTGGAGGTTAAAAATTATGAAGAAAACTCAAACCAAATCTGTTGTATTGTTGCAACATCATCTTAAGAATTTGAGATTACCAACGATCCTCAATGAGTGCGAGAAAGTAGCCGTTCGTTGTGCGACTGATAATGTTGATCATCTCGGTTACTTGTTGCAATTGAGTGAACTGGAACTGATTGAACGAGAACGCCGTGCCGCCGAACGGCGATTGAAGGCCGCCAAATTCCCGACTCACAAAACTCTGGAGACGTTCGACTTCAAAGCCCAACCTTCTGTGAACAAAGTGCTTGTCAATGAATTGATGCGTGGCGAGTACATCGATAAGCGAGAGAACATTTTGCTGGTCGGGAATTCGGGAACTGGAAAAACTCATTTGGCGATTTCATGTGGAATCGCAGCTTGTGGCCAAGGGAAGAAAGTTCGTTTTTATCAGGTGACCGAACTGATTACGCATTTAATGGAAGCCCGCGAAGACCGAGATCTTCTGCGTCTCAAAAGACAACTCTCGAAACTCGACTTGTAGATTCTTGATGAACTGGGCTACGTCCCTGCCAGCAAGCTCGGTGCCGAACTTCTGTTTGATGTCATCAGTACGGCGTATGAGCGAATGAGTTTAATTGTGACAAGCAACTTGCCTTTTGAAAACTGGCCCGAAGTGCTCGGCAGCGAACGTCTTACCGGAGCCACTCTGGATCGCTTAACCCACCGCTGTCATATTCTGGAAACCGCTGGCGAAAGTTACCGATTACAGGACGCTAAACGTCGCCGCACAAAAAGCTCAAGCGGCAAACCGATCAAGACGAAGTAAGAAAAGGACTCACCTTTCTTGCGAACCACAGCCACCTTCGCAGGAATTTCCCCGCAACCAGCGCTACACTTTTTGCCCGCCGGGCGCTACGTTTTCTGACCGTTGTTTACACTCAGTCTCGTTCATTCTGCTACTCCTGTTACTTTGGAAATTAATACAACTGCCATCAGGGCATGACCTGATGGCTGATTTCTTGCTAGAGTTATACAGACGTTTTCAGGCTATACCCCTGGCAGAACGACTGTAGAACGGTCCTTAGCTCACACATTCAATCTCGAAACCTACGTTAGACGCTTAGTATTTGAGACTGAAGGCCATTAGCAGTGCCAACTCTGATGGCAAAATGCGTAATTCACAAGCAATTATTCGGGGGGCATTACGCTAGAGTAGTTGTATTCCCTATTGGCCATGAAAAATCAATAAAGTAACCTGCCTCAAGGGGTTGTTACGAATTGTTCTGATTCGATCCGTTATTGGATTCAAG
>JAESQE010000581.1 GCA_016765335.1 Planctomycetaceae bacterium | reverse complement strand
TAGAATTTCGAGTTGCCGAAACCATCTTTCTGGTGGATTGAGAACATGAATTAATGCATCGTGGAAATTCTCTGCTTCAAACGGGTTGAGATTTCCCGGAAGGTTGTAAAACATTCGATGCTTGCTTACTGCTTTCAAATAAGGTTGGACTTCAAAGTACGCATTCTCCAAATCCTGATGCGATCTGTCTTCCCAGTCTGGACACGAATGTTGACCATAGGTTTGGATATATTCCTCTGTTCGGGAAACGGCACTCCAGTAGTAATTAAAGCTCTCAGTTGTAAACAACGGCCAGAAAACGTAGCGCCCGGCGGTGAGTGGTAAATTGGAATAAAAGTGTAGCGCCCAGATGACCACCTGTCTTGTTTTTGTCAGACTTTCTGTTTTCAGAAAGTTCTGACTTTAACCGGGCAGGAGGTAACGGTGTACACTGATATGGAACAATGGGCTGAAATTCGTCGGCGAGTTCTCAATGGTGAGATCAGTAAACGCGGTGCTTGCGCTGAGTATGAAATTCATTGGAATACGCTGAAGAAAATCCTGACGCATACCGAGCCGCCGGGGTATCGACTGACTAAAACTCGGGTTCTTAAAATTGATCCGTTTTTACCAACCATTATTGAATACCTGAAGAGTGATAAAAAGACTCATCGCAAGCAGCGGCATACGACCAGGAAGATATTCGAGCGGCTCCAGAAAGAGCATGGATTCACCGGTGGAATCACGATTGTTCAAGATGCGGTTCGCGAGTTGAAGCAAAACTCTCGTGAAGTTTTCCTGCCATTGAGCCATCCTCCTGGTGAAGCTCAGGTTGATTTTGGATTTGCTGATGTTCTGCTTAATGGCGAGTTAACCAAAGTGGCTTTGTTTGTCATGACAATGCCTTATTCAGATGCCATTTTCATGCAGGCCTTTCCAAGGGAATGTACCGAATCATTCCTGGAGGGACACAAGCGAGCCTTTGAATTTTTTGGCGGTGTGCCAAAGCGTATCAGTTATGATAACTCCAAAATTGCAGTCGCCCGTTTCCTTGGGTCTCGCAAAAGAAAAGTGACAACCGAGTTTTCCCGACTGAAAAGTCATTTTTTGTTCGAGGACCATTTCTGTCTGGTGAGACGTCCCAATGAGAAAGGGCATGTGGAACGTTTATTGGATTTTGCCCGCAGGAACTTTCTGGTTCCAGTTCCTGCGATTGATTCTCTGGAAAGACTCAATGAACAATTATGGCAATGTTGCCAGGAAGATTTGAAACGTCAGTTGCGGGGCAAGCCTTCTGTAAAACAAGTGTTGCTTATCGAGGAACAATCCTCGATGCTGCCCATCCCGAAGCAGGCGTTTGATGCCCATCGTCTTGCGCAAGCCAACGCCAATTCCCTCTCTCTGGTTCGCTTTGATAAGAACAGTTATTCGGTGCCCACAAAGTATGCGTATCGTCAAATAACGATTGTGGGCACGGTCGATGAAGTCCGGCTTAGCTTTGAGGATCAGTTGATTGCCAGGCATAAAAGACACTGGGGCCGAGAGCAGTCATTCTTCGATCCCGTCCATTATTTAGGGCTTTTAGAGCGTAAACCAGGCGGGTTTGATCACGCCAAACCGCTGGAGAACTGGGATTTGCCAGTTTGCTTTGGGATTTTACGCCGCCGCATGGAATCCGAACTCGCTGACATCGGCACCCGCGAGTTTATCAAAGTTTTGCGACTGCTGGAGCGATATTCAATCTCTGAATTGAAGCACGCTGTGCAGTACGCCTTGGATATTGGAGTCGTTAATGCTGATGCCATTCGTTTGATATTGGATTATCAACAGGAAGTCCCCAGCACACTATTTTGTTTGGACGGTCGTCCGCACCTGAAACTGGTACAGGTTGCTCAGACTAATGTTTCTGCTTACCAGTCATTATTACTTGGAGGTTAAAAATTATGAAGAAAACTCAAACCAAATCTGTTGTATTGTTGCAACATCATCTTAAGAATTTGAGATTACCAACGATCCTCAATGAGTGCGAGAAAGTAGCCGTTCGTTGTGCGACTGATAATGTTGATCATCTCGGTTACTTGTTGCAATTGAGTGAACTGGAACTGATTGAACGAGAACGCCGTGCCGCCGAACGGCGATTGAAGGCCGCCAAATTCCCGACTCACAAAACTCTGGAGACGTTCGACTTCAAAGCCCAACCTTCTGTGAACAAAGTGCTTGTCAATGAATTGATGCGTGGCGAGTACATCGATAAGCGAGAGAACATTTTGCTGGTCGGGAATTCGGGAACTGGAAAAACTCATTTGGCGATTTCATGTGGAATCGCAGCTTGTGGCCAAGGGAAGAAAGTTCGTTTTTATCAGGTGACCGAACTGATTACGCATTTAATGGAAGCCCGCGAAGACCGAGATCTTCTGCGTCTCAAAAGACAACTCTCGAAACTCGACTTGTTGATTCTTGATGAACTGGGATACGTCCCTGCCAGCAAGCTCGGTGCCGAACTTCTGTTTGATGTCATCAGTACGGCGTATGAACGAATGAGTTTAATTGTGACAAGCAACTTGCCTTTTGAAAACTGGCCCGAAGTGCTCGGCAGCGAACGTCTTACCGGAGCCACTCTGGATCGCTTAACCCACCGCTGTCATATTCTGGAAACCGCTGGCGAAAGTTACCGATTACAGGACGCTAAACGTCGCCGCACAAAAAGCTCAAGCGGTAAACCGATCAAGACGAAGTAAGAAAAGGACTCACCTTTCTTGCGAACCACAGCCACCTTCGCAGGAATTTCCCCGCAACCATCGCTACACTTTTTGCCCGCCGGGCGCTACGTTTTCTGACCGTTGTTTACAAACAGCTCGAATTGTTGTTGGGGTTATTGAAACAAGTGCCGGGATAACAATAATCATTGGTTCTGGTATTCTCGCTGGTCCTAGTGGTGGGGCATCAATTATTACTGGAGTCTATGGTACCTACACGACCGGAGTCGGTATTGATGAAATTCAAGCAGGACTCCGCGAGGCACTCTCTGGCAAGCGAATACGAAGTATTCGAGAAAGTACTGTTGATCTTATTACAAAAGATCAAGGCACGACCAATGCAACCCTCATGGTGATTGACCTTGGAGCAGGAGTTGGCGAGTTAGGACTCAATGGTTTAAAGCTATTGAAAAACACTCCAGATCTCAAAACTGTAGGCGAGGCT
>JAESQE010000580.1 GCA_016765335.1 Planctomycetaceae bacterium | reverse complement strand
TCCCAATGGTGTTGATATCTTCAAATCCCGTTGATAGCACGGTATCCTACAAACACAAGGCCAAAACGCACACCCTTGATTCTGGGAAACCAGAGTAATAAATAGAGGAACCCTTTAGTGGTATCGAGCAGGTTGCGATGAATACCTCTAAAAACCGTAGCATAAGATGACGGCGAAGGAAACAATTGAGACATAGCCCACTAGCAATGATGACTACTCGAATGATATCACCGCTCACTGCCAATTTAGTATAACCATGAACAGAAAAAACGAACTAGTCACGGCTTCCCATCCACAAGTGATCTTGGATGAACACGCTGACTACCACCTGAAAATCCCGGCATTTTTTGCGTGTGCAATTGTCGTAGTTGTGGGCTGTTCGATTTACTCCTACGCATCACAGTTGAAACAAAGTGCGAATCATAGCCTCGTTAAAAAACGACTCGCTCCCGAATCTGTCATCAGGTCATGGTGTCATCGCTGGAATGTCGGCGTTATGAGAAGGACTATTTTCTCAACATCCAGGATGAGGGGAGTCGAGACAAGTATCTTCTCAAATGGCGTAGTTCGTGTGACACTTGTAAACAACGGCCAGAAAACGTAGCGCCGAGCGGTGAGTGGTAAATTGGATTAAAAGTGTAGCGCCCAGATGACCACTTGCTTGGTTTTGGTCAGACTTTCTGTTTTCAGAAAGTTCTGACTTCAACCAGGCAGGAGGTAACGGTGTACACTAACATGGAACAATGGGCTGAAATTCGTCGGCGAGTTCTCAATGGTGAGATTAGTAAGCGTGGCGCTTGCACTGAGTACAAAATCCATTGGGAGACGCTGAAGAAAATCCTGACGCATACCGAGCCACCGGGGTATCGGTTGACCAAAACTCGGGTTCTTAAAATCGATTCGTTTTTACCGACCATTATTGAATACTTGGAGAGTGATAAAAAGACTCATCGCAAACAGCGGCATACGACCAGAAAGATATTCGAGCGGCTCCAGAAAGAGCATGGATTCACAGGGGGAATTACGATTGTTCAAGAGGCAATTCGCGAGTTGAAACAAAAGTCTCGTGAAGTTTTCCTGCCGTTGAGCCATCCTCCTGGCGAAGCTCAGGTTGACTTTGGATTTGCTGATGTTTTACTTAATGGCGAGTTAACCAAAGTGGCCTTGTTTGTCATGACAATGCCTTATTCGGACGCCATTTTCATGCAGGCCTTTCCGAGAGAATGTACGGAGTCTTTTCTGGAGGGGCACAAGCGAGCCTTTGAATTCTTTGGTGGTGTGCCGAAACGCATCAGTTATGATAATTCCAAAATCGCAGTGGCCCGTATTATCGGAACTCGCGAAAGAAAAGTAACAACTGAGTTTTCACGATTGAAAAGTCACTTTTTGTATGAAGATCATTTCTGTCTGGTGAGACGTCCCAACGAGAAAGGGCATGTCGAACGACTTTTGGATTTTGCTCGCAGGAACTTTCTGGTTCCAGTTCCTTGTGTTGATTCTTTGGAAAGGCTCAATGAACAATTATGGCAATGTTGCCAGGATGACTTAAAACGTCAGTTGCGAGGTAAACCTTCTGCAAAACAAGTGTTGCTTGTCGAGGAACAATCCTCGATGCTGCCCATACCAAGGCAGACCTTTGATGCCCATCGTCTCGCACAGGCTAATGCCAATTCACTCTCTCTGGTTCGCTTCGACAGAAACAGTTATTCGGTGCCCACAAAATTTGCATATCGTCAAATTACGATTGTGGCCACTATCGATGAAGTCCGGCTCAGTTTTGAAGATCAGTTGATTGCCAGACATAAAAGACACTGGGGCCGGGAGCAATCATTCTTCGATCCCGTCCATTATTTAGGGCTCTTAGAGCGAAAACCCGGCGGGTTTGATCACGCCAAGCCGTTGGAGAACTGGGATTTGCCAGTTTGCTTTGGGATTTTAAGACGCCGTATGGAATCTGAACTCGCTGAGATTGGCACCCGAGAGTTTATCAAAGTCTTGCGGCTGCTGGAGCGATATTCAATCACTGAATTGAAGCACGCTGTGCAGTACGGTCTTGATATTGGAGTCGTTAACGCTGATGCCATTCGGTTGATATTGGATTATCAACAGGAAATTCCCAGCACACTGTTTTGTTTGGACGGTCGTCCGCACCTGAAACTGGTACAGGTTGCGCAAACAGATGTTTCTGCTTACCAGTCCTTATTACTTAGAGGTTAAGATTATGACAAAAACTCAAACCAAATCTGTTGTGTTGCTACAACATCATCTCAAGAATTTGAGATTACCAACGATCCTCAGTGAGTGCGAGAAAGTCGCCGTTCGTTGTGCGACAGATAACGTGGATCATCTCGGCTACCTGTTACAATTAAGCGAACTGGAACTGATTGAACGAGAACGCCGTGCCGCCGAAAGGAGATTGAAAGCAGCCAAATTCCCGACTCACAAAACTCTGGATACGTTCGATTTCAAAGTACAACCTTCATTGAACAAATTGCTTGTCAATGAATTGATGCGAGGTGAGTACATTGAAAAGCGAGAGAATATTTTACTGGTCGGAAATTCGGGGACTGGAAAAACACATTTGGCGATTTCACTTGGAATTGCAGCGTGTGGCCAAGGGAAGAAAGTTCGTTTTTATCAGGTGACCGAGCTGATCACGCACCTGATGGAAGCTCGTGAGGATCGAGATCTTCTGCGTCTCAAAAGACAACTCTCGAAACTCGACTTATTGATTCTTGATGAGCTGGGCTACGTCCCCGCCAGCAAACTCGGCGCCGAACTTTTATTCGATGTCATCAGTACGGCCTACGAACGTATGAGTTTGATCGTCACTACGAATTTACCCTTTGAAAACTGGCCTGAAGTCCTCGGCAGCGAGCGTCTTACCGGAGCGACGCTGGATCGTTTAACCCATCGCTGTCACATATTGGAAACCGCTGGCGAAAGCTACCGATTACAGGACGCCAAACGTCGCCGCACAAAAAGCTCAAGCGGCGAGTCAATCAAGACGAAGTAAGAAAAGGATTCACCTTTCTTGCGAACCACAGCCACCTTCGCAGGAATCTCCCCGCAACCAGCGCTACACTTTCTGCCCGCTCGGCGCTACGTTTTCTGACCGTTGTTTACACCTGCCGAGGGGATTCAAGAAATGAAAAGCCGGTAACCGAATCGCTCGAATTCACGCAGGACATGCTCCAGGCGATCTCGAATCGCTTTACAGGCAATGTCGTCGGCCAACGGTTTTCCATCCAGGTTTGTCACGTAAAACACATCGACGACCTGATCAACATGCGTTGTGATACGAGCCAACACGACAGAGAGATCCAAATCGTAAATCGCCTTAGAAAGCGTAAACAACAGACCGGGAAGATCGTGTGCAAACACCTCAATAATTGTTGCTGAATCTGTGGTTGCGTTGTCAATAGTTACGTGCGATTCCTGATCAGAAATTGGTTCGATATCAACAGCAGCTTGAAAGCGACGATGTTTTTGAAACAGTCTCTCAAATGAGACCGGTCGCGAGGCTGCCTCGGTGAGTTTGTTGTTAATCTGCTCTAATCTGGCTGGAGTTGGTTCTTGTGGAGTATCCTGATCTTCCACAAGAAAACGATCACAGATTAAACC
>JAESQE010000579.1 GCA_016765335.1 Planctomycetaceae bacterium | reverse complement strand
TACCACCGACAAAAACGGTCATCGGATGAAGTTTCGATATGACAAAAAGAAGAAAGAATTCTTGCGTAATGAGAAAGGGACTCTGATCGAAGATCCTGCAGGTCGTCCTTATCGACAATGGCGAGACCACATACGTAAACCTGATGATATCTGGAAGGAAATCACGGAAGCTGCCCAGATTCCGGGAACAACTTCTGCTCCCAAACTACAACCGATCGCAGCTCGTATCGTAATGCTGCAAAGTGGAATGCGTGCTCCGATGGGGCTTAAAGTGAAAGGGCCGGATCTGGAAACCATCGAGAAAGTTGCTCTTAACATTGAAACATTACTGAAGCAGGTTCCTACTGTCGAGGCATCTGCCGTGATCGCAGATCGTATTGTCGGTAAGCCGTATCTTGAAATTGATATTGATCGCAGAAAGATCATGCGATACGGCTTGCATGTTCGCACGGTTCAAGATGTCATTGAAGTCGCCATTGGTGGGAAGCGAATCACTACAACGGTCGAGGGGCGAGAGCGTTACCCCGTTCGTGTCCGTTACCAACGAGAACTGCGTGACGAACTGGAAACACTGGGACGCATCCTGGTTCCCACTGCCAGTGGTCAGCAAATCCCGCTGGAGCAGCTCGCGACAATCAAATTTCTACGCGGGCCTCAAGTCATCAAAAGTGAAGATACATTTTTACTTGGTTATGTTCTGTTTGATATGAAGCCCGGAAACGCTGAAGTTGATGTTGTCGAACAGTGCGAGCAGTTTCTGAATGAAAAAATTGAAAGCGGCGATCTGATTTTACCCCCTGGTGTAAGTTTCGCTTTCGCAGGGAGCTATGAAAACCAGATTCGATCACAAAAAACGCTGATGGTCGTTCTCCCTTTGGCGTTATTTATGATTTTCCTGATTCTGTATTTCCAATTCAAATCGATCCTGACAACCTCACTCGTTTTCAGCGGAATTCTGATCGCGTGGTCCGGTGGTTTCATCATGCTTTGGCTGTATGGGCAACCTTGGTTTTTGAACTTCGATCTGTTTGGCACCGATGTTCGTGTATTGATGCAGGTGCATACCATCAACCTTTCTGTTGCAGTCTGGGTCGGTTTCTTGGCATTATTCGGCATCGCAACCGATGATGGCGTCGTGATTGCAACATACCTCGATCAGAGTTTTCGAGAAAAGAAAATCAACTCGGTTCAGGCAGTACGCGAGGCAACTTTGGAAGCTGGTTCAAGACGTGTGCGTCCCTGCCTGATGACAACCGCCACAACAATACTCGCACTTATCCCGGTGCTAACCTCCACGGGCCGTGGGGCAGATATTATGGTGCCGATGGCGCTTCCAAGTTTTGGCGGCATGACCATTGCCATCATGACAATGTTCGTCGTCCCGGTCCTCTACTGTTCCATCATGGAATGGAAACTGAAATTAGGTATTGACGATCCACGCTTTGAAGAACACGCCCAGGCATAACAGATGCAACTCGTTCCCAAGGCTCTTGACTTGTCGTTACCCACATCTCAAATAGTTCATTGAGTGAAAAATTAACAAAAAACAAGTTGGTTTTCCATTTCTCATCGGGCCAAAGGCCCAGCAATTTACCTAGCCCAGCCCAACGGGCTGGGTGGGCTGGCATGATATTATGGTGAGGGCCAACGGTCCGGTCATTTGTAAAATGTTGAAAGACGGTTACACATTTGGGCAACTGGTCGGACCGTTGGCCCTACGTTTTTTGGGATCACCAGAGCCCAGCCCGTTGGGCAGGGCTAGGCAAACGCCCGGAGCTTTGCCCCTGTTTTTTGGGGTCATTGCTGCATTCAGACAGATTGACTGCTGATTGTACTTTCGTCTTCCTCATAGGAAAATCACATCATAAAGATGTGGGTAACGACAAGGCTCCTGATTGGTAACGAGGGAAATTTATTTACCCTGTTGAAGATGCTGCAATGCGGGTCGGGAGTGACATTGGCAGTCTGTGTAATGTGTGAAGGGGATCGCCGGACGGGGACAGTATTGGCAATTGACTCGACAGCCTTCATAACATCGATATGCCGATGCACAGCCAGTAACCGTAAAAATGATCGCAAACAACAGCATTCCTGAAAGCAATTTTATGGAGTTCTGCATTTTTCTATTCCTTACAGTATGACAGATCTTATTCTGATTTAATCTGGCGAGTTGATTTCAATTGATTACTTCGAAGATTACTTCGAAGATTACTCATACCAAACTCAATTATAACTTGCGAGAAGCTATCACTCGTGGCCTTGCCAAGGGACACCCAACTCGCAAACAAATACGCGAATACGAATCAGGAAACTATTCTTTTGGTTTGGGAGGTTCGATACTGGGAAGCTCTGCTTTGGGGGCAGGCTTGAGCGAGATTTTCTTTTCAGGAACCGGTGGTACCATTGGTATGTTGACCGGGGTTGGTTCTGCGAGTGTTGGTAGCAAATTCTCATGATTCAACTGCATGGTATAGGAAGTAACAAGGACTCCACCGACCACTCTTTCCAGTTGAGCCAGAGATTGTTGCAGCGACGCTTCTTGCCGACGGTATCTAATTTCATACCGAAGCAGTTCACGCCAGTTATCGATCAGTTGCAGAAAGTCGACTTCGCCCACATTGTAGGCTCTGCTGGAAACTTCCAGTGTCAGCCTGGCCTTAGGCAGGATGTCCTCTTCAAACAGGAGCAGTAATTCTTTCTGGCTTTCAATTTTAGCAAACAGGTCGGTCACTTCTTCCAACGTATTGTCTTTAAGGGCATCGTATTGACGAGCCGTAGCGACAACTTTTGCTTCTGCGGATCGGATTTGCGAATCGAGACGTTTGCGGTAAATCGGCATGTTGATACCCGCTGACATCATAAAAGCATCGTCCCCGTTAGCGACCGGACTAATCCCTGAATCAGAAACGTTAATCCAGTTCAAACCGAGCGTCACGTCAGGTTTGTAATTCAGTCTCGCCAGTTGAACCGTTTGACGATCTCGCTGAATCGCTGCCAGTTGTGCGTGCAACTCTGGTCGAGCTGCAATGGCTTGTTCCTGGAGTGACTCCAAGTTAAGTTTCATTTGATTTCGCGGAATCTCATCTAAGGCAAGCACTTTTGTTTGTGGGGAGATGTGAAGGAGACGTGCCAGAGCGGCCTGTCCACTTTGTAGTTTTTGGCGAAGTTGTATCAGATCGGTCTCGACATTGGAAATTTCCAGGTCCGCTCTCAATACGTCTTGCTGACTGGTTTGTCCGGTTTTGTATCGCGTATTGGCGACATCACGAATATCGCCGAGCAATTGTTGCTCGGCTTCTGTGATTTTT
>JAESQE010000578.1 GCA_016765335.1 Planctomycetaceae bacterium | reverse complement strand
TGATCTGTATGAGAAAGCTGATAATGCATCATCAACAAGACAATTTCACCTGACTGATTAAATATGAACGAACAGCACCCTGAAAACGATCCGGAAGACCAATCCGAATCGGAAGATTCCAGCAACGAGAATTCTTCAAGCCCTTTGCATGCCGAGTTCCAGCATTGTAAACAACGGTCAGAAAACGTAGCGCCGAGCGGGCAGAAAGTGTAGCGCTGGTTGCGGGGAGATTCCTGCGAAGGTGGCTGTGGTTCGCAAGAAAGGTGAATCCTTTTCTTACTTCGTCTTGATTGACTCGCCGCTTGAGCTTTTTGTGCGGCGACGTTTGGCGTCCTGTAATCGGTAGCTTTCGCCAGCGGTTTCCAATATGTGACAGCGATGGGTTAAACGATCCAGCGTCGCTCCGGTAAGACGCTCGCTGCCGAGGACTTCAGGCCAGTTTTCAAAGGGTAAATTCGTAGTGACGATCAAACTCATACGTTCGTAGGCCGTACTGATGACATCGAATAAAAGTTCGGCGCCGAGTTTGCTGGCGGGGACGTAGCCCAGCTCATCAAGAATCAATAAGTCGAGTTTCGAGAGTTGTCTTTTGAGACGCAGAAGATCTCGATCCTCACGAGCTTCCATCAGGTGCGTGATCAGCTCGGTCACCTGATAAAAACGAACTTTCTTCCCTTGGCCACACGCTGCAATTCCAAGTGAAATCGCCAAATGTGTTTTTCCAGTCCCCGAATTTCCGACCAGTAAAATATTCTCTCGCTTTTCAATGTACTCACCTCGCATCAATTCATTGACAAGCAATTTGTTCAATGAAGGTTGTACTTTGAAATCGAACGTATCCAGAGTTTTGTGAGTCGGGAATTTGGCTGCTTTCAATCTCCTTTCGGCGGCACGGCGTTCTCGTTCAATCAGTTCCAGTTCGCTTAATTGTAACAGGTAGCCGAGATGATCCACGTTATCTGTCGCACAACGAACGGCGACTTTCTCGCACTCACTGAGGATCGTTGGTAATCTCAAATTCTTGAGATGATGTTGTAGCAACACAACAGATTTGGTTTGAGTTTTTGTCATAATCTTAACCTCTAAGTAATAAGGACTGGTAAGCAGAAACATCTGTTTGCGCAACCTGTACCAGTTTCAGGTGCGGACGACCGTCCAAACAAAACAGTGTGCTGGGAATTTCCTGTTGATAATCCAATATCAACCGAATGGCATCAGCGTTAACGACTCCAATATCAAGACCGTACTGCACAGCGTGCTTCAATTCAGTGATTGAATATCGCTCCAGCAGCCGCAAGACTTTGATAAACTCTCGGGTGCCAATCTCAGCGAGTTCAGATTCCATACGGCGTCTTAAAATCCCAAAGCAAACTGGCAAATCCCAGTTCTCCAACGGCTTGGCGTGATCAAACCCGCCGGGTTTTCGCTCTAAGAGCCCTAAATAATGGACGGGATCGAAGAATGATTGCTCCCGGCCCCAGTGTCTTTTATGTCTGGCAATCAACTGATCTTCAAAACTGAGCCGGACTTCATCGATAGTGGCCACAATCGTAATTTGACGATATGCAAATTTTGTGGGCACCGAATAACTGTTTCTGTCGAAGCGAACCAGAGAGAGTGAATTGGCATTAGCCTGTGCGAGACGATGGGCATCAAAGGTCTGCCTTGGTATGGGCAGCATCGAGGATTGTTCCTCGACAAGCAACACTTGTTTTGCAGAAGGTTTACCTCGCAACTGACGTTTTAAGTCATCCTGGCAACATTGCCATAATTGTTCATTGAGCCTTTCCAAAGAATCAACACAAGGAACTGGAACCAGAAAGTTCCTGCGAGCAAAATCCAAAAGTCGTTCGACATGCCCTTTCTCGTTGGGACGTCTCACCAGACAGAAATGATCTTCATACAAAAAGTGACTTTTCAATCGTGAAAACTCAGTTGTTACTTTTCTTTCGCGAGTTCCGATAATACGGGCCACTGCGATTTTGGAATTATCATAACTGATGCGTTTCGGCACACCACCAAAGAATTCAAAGGCTCGCTTGTGCCCCTCCAGAAAAGACTCCGTACATTCTCTCGGAAAGGCCTGCATGAAAATGGCGTCCGAATAAGGCATTGTCATGACAAACAAGGCCACTTTGGTTAACTCGCCATTAAGTAAAACATCAGCAAATCCAAAGTCAACCTGAGCTTCGCCAGGAGGATGGCTCAACGGCAGGAAAACTTCACGAGACTTTTGTTTCAACTCGCGAATTGCCTCTTGAACAATCGTAATTCCCCCTGTGAATCCATGCTCTTTCTGGAGCCGCTCGAATATCTTTCTGGTCGTATGCCGCTGTTTGCGATGAGTCTTTTTATCACTCTCCAAGTATTCAATAATGGTCGGTAAAAACGAATCGATTTTAAGAACCCGAGTTTTGGTCAACCGATACCCCGGTGGCTCGGTATGCGTCAGGATTTTCTTCAGCGTCTCCCAATGGATTTTGTACTCAGTGCAAGCGCCACGCTTACTAATCTCACCATTGAGAACTCGCCGACGAATTTCAGCCCATTGTTCCATGTTAGTGTACACCGTTACCTCCTGCCTGGTTGAAGTCAGAACTTTCTGAAAACAGAAAGTCTGACCAAAACCAAGCAAGTGGTCATCTGGGCGCTACACTTTTAATCCAATTTACCACTCACCGCTCGGCGCTACGTTTTCTGGCCGTTGTTTACAAGTTCCATTTTGCATTGCTAATACTTTAGTAAAATATCGCTTCGGAAGTATAGCAGCATTGTACCTGCGTGCGGTACTTCGCTGTGCATATCCAAACGAATTCTGAAAAGGAAATAAGGGCATTTCAAAGATGAGGATTTGATGATTCTGATTAGCAAGAGTTTTGATTAGAGTTTCAAATTTTGATTGAAAGGCTATCGCATCTGTTCCACCAAGTAAATCATTGCCTCCAATTTCGACGATGACCAACGATTTTGATTCCGGAATCTCTTTGGCCTGATTGATCGCCTGGCTTACCTTTGCACCAGCCTGTGCTAGATTGACAACTTGAAAATTCGTTGAATCATTAAGCACTTCCGGCCAGCACTTCTGCTTGCCATTAATCCCTGCGCTGATGGAATCACCCAGAACGTATATTGTCGTGCCTTGTGGAACCAAAACTGTTTCCAGTAAATGATACTGCACTTCCAATACGCACAACAAAGATGTCGTTGCTGCCAGAAACCCACAAGCAATCTGCTTAGTGCTTCGCGTTACCTGATTACGCCTGATGAGAAAATATCCGATACCCGCTGAAATCCCCCAAACCAAATACAAGAAGATTGAAATCGGAGTTGCTGATAAAACAATCAGAATCATTCCCAGAAGAACAAGTAAAGTGAGGGCAGATCGGGCAAAACGTTTCTGGAAGCGAATGAGCAAAACTTCCGAGACAAGAACGATTGCCAAGCCCACAAAAAACGTGGTGCCATTGGCAAAGTAGAACACAATCGGGTTCATAGT
>JAESQE010000577.1 GCA_016765335.1 Planctomycetaceae bacterium | reverse complement strand
CTTCTTTTTCTCTCAGCATTTTGTAGATTGGCTCGATCTGGTTGATCGCTTGACGCTCTGGAACTCGGCGCGACGAGTGATATCCAATAATGTTGCCAATTTCATCAAAGCTGGGCGTGACATGTGCGAAAACCCAGTAATGGTCTCCGTTTTTGCAGAGATTAATCACATAAGCAAAGATTTGTAAACAACGGTCAGAAAACGTAGCGCCCGGCGGGCAAAAAGTGTAGCGCTGGTTGCGGGGAAATTCCTGCGAAGGTGGCTGTGGTTCGCAAGAAAGGTGAGTCCTTTTCTTACTTCGTCTTGATCGGTTTGCCGCTTGAGCTTTTTGTGCGGCGACGTTTAGCGTCCTGTAATCGGTAACTTTCGCCAGCGGTTTCCAGAATATGACAGCGGTGGGTTAAGCGATCCAGAGTGGCTCCGGTAAGACGTTCGCTGCCGAGCACTTCGGGCCAGTTTTCAAAAGGCAAGTTGCTTGTCACAATTAAACTCATTCGCTCATACGCCGTACTGATGACATCAAACAGAAGTTCGGCACCGAGCTTGCTGGCAGGGACGTATCCCAGTTCATCAAGAATCAACAAGTCGAGTTTCGAGAGTTGTCTTTTGAGACGCAGAAGATCTCGGTTGTAAACAACGGCCAGAAAACGTAGCGCCGAGCGGTGAGTGGTAAATTGGATTAAAAGTGTAGCGCCCAGATGACCACTTGCTTGGTTTTGGTCAGACTTTCTGTTTTCAGAAAGTTCTGACTTCAACCAGGCAGGAGGTAACGGTGTACACTAACATGGAACAATGGGCTGAAATTCGTCGGCGAGTTCTCAATGGTGAGATTAGTAAGCGTGGCGCTTGCACTGAGTACAAAATCCATTGGGAGACGCTGAAGAAAATCCTGACGCATACCGAGCCACCGGGGTATCGGTTGACCAAAACTCGGGTTCTTAAAATCGATTCGTTTTTACCGACCATTATTGAATACTTGGAGAGTGATAAAAAGACTCATCGCAAACAGCGGCATACGACCAGAAAGATATTCGAGCGGCTCCAGAAAGAGCATGGATTCACAGGGGGAATTACGATTGTTCAAGAGGCAATTCGCGAGTTGAAACAAAAGTCTCGTGAAGTTTTCCTGCCGTTGAGCCATCCTCCTGGCGAAGCTCAGGTTGACTTTGGATTTGCTGATGTTTTACTTAATGGCGAGTTAACCAAAGTGGCCTTGTTTGTAATGACAATGCCTTATTCGGACGCCATTTTCATGCAGGCCTTTCCGAGAGAATGTACGGAGTCTTTTCTGGAGGGGCACAAGCGAGCCTTTGAATTCTTTGGTGGTGTGCCGAAACGCATCAGTTATGATAATTCCAAAATCGCAGTGGCCCGTATTATCGGAACTCGCGAAAGAAAAGTAACAACTGAGTTTTCACGATTGAAAAGTCACTTTTTGTATGAAGATCATTTCTGTCTGGTGAGACGTCCCAACGAGAAAGGGCATGTCGAACGACTTTTGGATTTTGCTCGCAGGAACTTTCTGGTTCCAGTTCCTTGTGTTGATTCTTTGGAAAGGCTCAATGAACAATTATGGCAATGTTGCCAGGATGACTTAAAACGTCAGTTGCGAGGTAAACCTTCTGCAAAACAAGTGTTGCTTGTCGAGGAACAATCCTCGATGCTGCCCATACCAAGGCAGACCTTTGATGCCCATCGTCTCGCACAGGCTAATGCCAATTCACTCTCTCTGGTTCGCTTCGACAGAAACAGTTATTCGGTGCCCACAAAATTTGCATATCGTCAAATTACGATTGTGGCCACTATCGATGAAGTCCGGCTCAGTTTTGAAGATCAGTTGATTGCCAGACATAAAAGACACTGGGGCCGGGAGCAATCATTCTTCGATCCCGTCCATTATTTAGGGCTCTTAGAGCGAAAACCCGGCGGGTTTGATCACGCCAAGCCGTTGGAGAACTGGGATTTGCCAGTTTGCTTTGGGATTTTAAGACGCCGTATGGAATCTGAACTCGCTGAGATTGGCACCCGAGAGTTTATCAAAGTCTTGCGGCTGCTGGAGCGATATTCAATCACTGAATTGAAGCACGCTGTGCAGTACGGTCTTGATATTGGAGTCGTTAACGCTGATGCCATTCGGTTGATATTGGATTATCAACAGGAAATTCCCAGCACACTGTTTTGTTTGGACGGTCGTCCGCACCTGAAACTGGTACAGGTTGCGCAAACAGATGTTTCTGCTTACCAGTCCTTATTACTTAGAGGTTAAGATTATGACAAAAACTCAAACCAAATCTGTTGTGTTGCTACAACATCATCTCAAGAATTTGAGATTACCAACGATCCTCAGTGAGTGCGAGAAAGTCGCCGTTCGTTGTGCGACAGATAACGTGGATCATCTCGGCTACCTGTTACAATTAAGCGAACTGGAACTGATTGAACGAGAACGCCGTGCCGCCGAAAGGAGATTGAAAGCAGCCAAATTCCCGACTCACAAAACTCTGGATACGTTCGATTTCAAAGTACAACCTTCATTGAACAAATTGCTTGTCAATGAATTGATGCGAGGTGAGTACATTGAAAAGCGAGAGAATATTTTACTGGTCGGAAATTCGGGGACTGGAAAAACACATTTGGCGATTTCACTTGGAATTGCAGCGTGTGGCCAAGGGAAGAAAGTTCGTTTTTATCAGGTGACCGAGCTGATCACGCACCTGATGGAAGCTCGTGAGGATCGAGATCTTCTGCGTCTCAAAAGACAACTCTCGAAACTCGACTTATTGATTCTTGATGAGCTGGGCTACGTCCCCGCCAGCAAACTCGGCGCCGAACTTTTATTCGATGTCATCAGTACGGCCTACGAACGTATGAGTTTGATCGTCACTACGAATTTACCCTTTGAAAACTGGCCTGAAGTCCTCGGCAGCGAGCGTCTTACCGGAGCGACGCTGGATCGTTTAACCCATCGCTGTCACATATTGGAAACCGCTGGCGAAAGCTACCGATTACAGGACGCCAAACGTCGCCGCACAAAAAGCTCAAGCGGCGAGTCAATCAAGACGAAGTAAGAAAAGGATTCACCTTTCTTGCGAACCACAGCCACCTTCGCAGGAATCTCCCCGCAACCAGCGCTACACTTTCTGCCCGCTCGGCGCTACGTTTTCTGACCGTTGTTTACAGGTAAATCAACAGGTGCACTTATTCCACAAAGTTCTGCAATCGTGGGGTAGATATCAATGAACTCCACAACCTGCTGGGTTGGTTTCCCGTTACCGAGTTGATCAGGAGCATAGATAGTTAATGGGGTGCGCAAACATTCTTCGAACAACGTTCGCTTCTGCCAGATGCCATCATGTTCGCCTAAGTGATATCCGTGATCACTCCAGAAGATTATGATTGTCGAATCCTCCAGTTTCAAGCGTTTGACAGCATCAAGCAATCGCCCTACTTGGGCATCAATAAACGAAACCGAGGCATAGTAGGCTT
>JAESQE010000576.1 GCA_016765335.1 Planctomycetaceae bacterium | reverse complement strand
TGAATGTGTGAGCTAAGGACCGTTCTACAGTCGTTCTGCCAGGGGTATAGCCTGAAAACGTCTGTATAACTCTAGCAAGAAATCAGCCATCAGGTCATGCCCTGATGGCAGTTGTATTAATTTCCAAAGTAACAGGAGTAGCAGAATGAACGAGACTGAGTGTAAACAACGGTCAGAAAACGTAGCGCCCGGCGGGCAAAAAGTGTAGCGCTGGTTGCGGGGAAATTCCTGCGAAGGTGGCTGTGGTTCGCAAGAAAGGTGATTCCTTTTCTTACTTCGTCTTGATCGGTTTGCCGCTTGAGCTTTTTGTGCGGCGACGTTTAGCGTCCTGTAATCGGTAACTTTCGCCAGCGGTTTCCAGAATATGACAGCGGTGGGTTAAGCGATCCAGAGTGGCTCCGGTAAGACGTTCGCTGCCGAGCACTTCGGGCCAGTTTTCAAAAGGCAAGTTGCTTGTCACAATTAAACTCATTCGTTCATACGCCGTACTGATGACATCAAACAGAAGTTCGGCACCGAGCTTGCTGGCAGGGACGTAGCCCAGTTCATCAAGAATCAACAAGTCGAGTTTCGAGAGTTGTCTTTTGAGACGCAGAAGATCTCGGTCTTCGCGGGCTTCCATTAAATGCGTAATCAGTTCGGTCACCTGATAAAAACGAACTTTCTTCCCTTGGCCACAAGCTGCGATTCCACATGAAATCGCCAAATGAGTTTTTCCAGTTCCCGAATTCCCGACCAGCAAAATGTTCTCTCGCTTATCGATGTACTCGCCACGCATCAATTCATTGACAAGCACTTTGTTCACAGAAGGTTGGGCTTTGAAGTCGAACGTCTCCAGAGTTTTGTGAGTCGGGAATTTGGCGGCCTTCAATCGCCGTTCGGCGGCACGGCGTTCTCGTTCAATCAGTTCCAGTTCACTCAATTGCAACAAGTAACCGAGATGATCAACATTATCAGTCGCACAACGAACGGCTACTTTCTCGCACTCATTGAGGATCGTTGGTAATCTCAAATTCTTAAGATGATGTTGCAACAATACAACAGATTTGGTTTGAGTTTTCTTCATAATTTTTAACCTCCAAGTAATAATGACTGGTAAGCAGAAACATTAGTCTGAGCAACCTGTACCAGTTTCAGGTGCGGTCGACCGTCTAAACAAAACACCGTACTGGGGACTTCCTGTTGATAATCCAATATCAGCCGAATGGCATCAGCATTAACGACTCCAATATCCAAGGCGTACTGCACAGCGTGCTTCAATTCAGTGATTGAATATCGCTCCAGCAGTCGCAAGACTTTGATAAACTCTCGGGTGCCAATCTCAGCGAGTTCGGTTTCCATGCGGCGTCTTAATATTCCAAAACAAACTGGCAAATCCCAGTTCTCCAGCGGTTTGGCGTGATCAAACCCGCCTGGTTTTCGCTCTAAAAGACCTAAATAATGGACTGGATCGAAGAATGACTGCTCTCGGCCCCAGTGTCTTTTATGCCTGGCAATCAACTGATCCTCAAAGCTAAGCCGGACTTCATCGACCGTGCCCACAATCGTTATTTGACGATACGCATACTTTGTGGGCACCGAATAACTGTTCTTATCAAAGCGAACCAGAGAGAGGGAATTGGCGTTGGCTTGCGCAAGACGATGGGCATCAAACGCCTGCTTCGGGATGGGCAGCATCGAGGATTGTTCCTCGATAAGCAACACTTGTTTTGCAGAAGGCTTGCCCCGCAACTGACGTTTCAAATCTTCCTGGCAACATTGCCATAATTGTTCATTGAGTCTTTCCAGAGAATCAATCGCAGGAACTGGAACCAGAAAGTTCCTGCGGGCAAAATCCAATAAACGTTCCACATGCCCTTTCTCATTGGGACGTCTCACCAGACAGAAATGGTCCTCGAACAAAAAATGACTTTTCAGTCGGGAAAACTCGGTTGTCACTTTTCTTTTGCGAGACCCAAGGAAACGGGCGACTGCAATTTTGGAGTTATCATAACTGATACGCTTTGGCACACCGCCAAAAAATTCAAAGGCTCGCTTGTGTCCTTCCAAAAAAGATTCGGTACATTCCCTTGGAAAGGCCTGCATGAAGGTGGCATCGGAATAAGGCATTGTCATGACAAACAAAGCCACTTTGGTTAACTCGCCATTAAGCAGAACATCAGCAAATCCAAAATCAACCTGAGCTTCACCAGGAGGATGGCTCAATGGCAGGAAAACTTCACGAGAGTTTTGCTTCAACTCGCGAACCGCATCTTGAACAATCGTGATTCCACCGGTGAATCCATGCTCTTTCTGGAGCCGCTCGAATATCTTCCTGGTCGTATGCCGCTGCTTGCGATGAGTCTTTTTATCACTCTTCAGGTATTCAATAATGGTTGGTAAAAACGGATCAATTTTAAGAACCCGAGTTTTAGTCAGTCGATACCCCGGCGGCTCGGTATGCGTCAGGATTTTCTTCAGCGTATTCCAATGAATTTCATACTCAGCGCAAGCACCGCGTTTACTGATCTCACCATTGAGAACTCGCCGACGAATTTCAGCCCATTGTTCCATATCAGTGTACACCGTTACCTCCTGCCCGGTTAAAGTCAGAACTTTCTGAAAACAGAAAGTCTGACAAAAACAAGACAGGTGGTCATCTGGGCGCTACACTTTTATTCCAATTTACCACTCACCGCCGGGCGCTACGTTTTCTGGCCGTTGTTTACAAATATCTTCAAAATGGTCATTCCGTTAGGAATTGCAGCAATGAAGAAAAATCCAAATTTGCAGATAGACTAGAGCAGCTTTGCAGTCTTACGTGGTCTCAAATCCAAGGTTCAGGGCGATATGCCCAAGGGTGCGAAGTAATCAATGCAAATAGCATAAAAAAAAACAGTTCCAAGTATTGTTAATGGGCGACCAATTCTTTCGTTGCGGTGCTTCGGGACGGCGCCGATGCTTGGATACAGGGAGAATCGAGTACTGCATATTCTCTGGTTAGATCCTGGTCGCAAAGTCTACGATCATTGACCCACGTTGTTTTT
>JAESQE010000575.1 GCA_016765335.1 Planctomycetaceae bacterium | reverse complement strand
GTCGATGCTGACGAAGCTGAGGTCGAGCAAGCCGTCATCAACCTGGTTATAAATTCACGAGATGCGATGCCCTCCAAAGGGACAATTACAATTCAGACCTGCCTGGTAACGCTTAGCAAAAATGAACTTCCACAACACTGCAATCCGGGCCAGTTTGTGCAGTTATCTGTGACTGATAACGGCAGTGGAATGATCCCCGAAGTCATGGAAAGAGTGTTCGAACCTTTCTTTACGACCAAACCTGTCGGGGAAGGGACTGGTCTGGGACTTTCGACTGTTTATTCTGACATGCGGAAAAATTACGGTTTCGCTTCGGTTAAAAGCAGCGAAACCACAGGAACAATCGTCACTTTGAATTTCCCTCAGTCACAAAGTTTAAAGGCCGAAAAAACTGCCAGCAAGTCGCAATCCTCCAATGATTTCCCTGGGGGCAGTGAGACAATTCTTGTTTGTGATGACGAAGAAATCGTGCTGGAATCGATGATTCATCTACTTCAGTGTGTTGGTTATACGGTGATTGCAGCTAACTCTCCAGGAAAAGCTCTGGAGGCAGCCGCTGCTTCTACGAATGTGATTTCGCTGTTGTTAACTGATATTACAATGCCTCAGATGAGCGGGTTTGAACTCGGGAAAGAATTCAAGAGACTGCACCCTAAAATGAAAATCATCTATTCATCGGGATACACAGAAGATCGTCTCAGTGGGGATACTCAAAGTGATGACATCTTGTTCTTCGACAAAGGAGAGTCCAGCGCCAAGCTGCTTCAGCAGATTCGTATTCTCTTAGACTGAAACAGTGCCAGGCAAAGCCGAAATTGTTCAGGGTGCCTCTATGAATTTCAGGGGTCACAGACATTCTGTGTCTGTGACCTTTAATCGCCTACGACTTGTTGAGTGCATTGATCCGATTTGTTTCCCGATCCCAAACAGGGACTACGTTTGCTGTGTTAAGCTGCGCACAGAGTGATAAATCGGATTCCATGCCCAATGCTAATAAATTCCTGCCTCCCTGAGAATGCTTAAATGCTTCAGTGATCTGTAGCTGTTTTTCTCCGGCTGCGACCCATTGACGATACAACGTAATGCAAAGCTGCGTGGCATCATCAAACAGGACGTCATTCGATTCTTGTTCTGTCAGTTGAGTTAACTCCGCTGCAACAGCTCCTGCAAACAGACAATCTTCAGAGGTGATTACTCCATCAGTCCCTGCACAGACTAAATGGATCGGTTCTGTATGCTGTTGTAGTTTCTGGGTGATTGACTTCAGATTCAGAAACGAACCAATATAAACCGCATTGGCCTGCTGGCATCGATGAATCGCCCGAGTGCCGTTTGTTGTTGTGAACAGAACCGTTTTTCCCGAAACTTGCTCGCACGAATAATCTTTAGGCGAATTTCCTAGATCAAACCCTTCAATGATCACGCCCCCCCGCTCGCCTCCCAGAAGCGTGGGAGAGTTGGTGATTTCTTTTCGAAGCTGATGCGTCTGTTCGACTTGCTCGCACGGGATCACAGTTTCGGCACCATTTGCAATAGCTGTCGAAATCGTGCTGGATGCTCGCAGGATATCAATCACCACCGCAACGCCTCCGCTAAGCTGTTCGGGCGAAAAATGCGAAGGTAGTAAATGTGTGTAAATCATAATGGCCTATTATTCTATTCCGCCAGGCACTGTTCTCTAGTGACGGAAGAAGTCTTTGTAAACGGTCGAAATTCTAGTGAGGTTTAATCAAGGCAATAGTAGTATTGCAACTAGTAGGGCCTGCTATGCAGGACGAATAGCAGGGGGTGCGTTGCCTTTCCTGCTACACTGACATCATTTTGCTTGCCCCAGTTTTTTATCTAATGCGATCACAGTCGAAATGATTTTTTTTTCGATCGATGGACTGAACGGTCCCGGCAAGCGTGTGTATCGCATGGCTCCGCCGGCTTCGTATCCACCTTCATGAATCACACGCGCAGAGGGGACATAGCCGAACACATCGTTTGAGTAGCCTGCAATCCAAATGAAATCGCCTTGCAATTCTTTTTTCAATCGCAAGCTATAATCGATCACCACTTCGCCAGCCAACGCCACTAAAGTGATGTTTCCAATTCGAGCAACCTGAACTGTGTACGGATAGGTTGTTCGGATTTTCCCAGAGGTTTCCAATTCTTTCATCAATGCGGTGCCACGCACGTGATCGTATTTGTTGCTGGAATCGATCAAGGCTTGAACCTCGATTTTAGTGGGAGGCGTTGCAAATTCAATTTCTGGATATTCCAACTCAACTCCCAGCTTGCCGGTGACAGGTTTATCATAAGCCTGCAACGCAGTTTCGACACCGTTTGCCAACGCTCTTCCGTGCTGTGCAGCCTGGCCTTCTTTTCTGCGTGGATAAGGGTTTTGATCGCCGCCACATCCCATCATAAATAAAGCGAGCGTACCAGGATGCAATTCCTCAATATATTTTTGTGCAAAGCCTGCGTAATCCCCGCTAATTTTATAGAAACTCATCGTTGTGTTATGGCACGCGTATCCGAACAGAACCGCTTTCAGTTTTTTCTTAACTGTCGTCACCTTCAACACAGGCACCTGATGATCAACCGGGCCTTCGGGGTAAGGATGATTACGCACTCCCTTTTCAGTCGGCGTGCGACGATTCATCGCAAATCCTGCTCGACCGTAAGAGTAAGTCAGGTTGACTGGTTCGAGATCATTGATTGCTTGTCCGATGATGCCGATCAGTTGTTGTTCTAAATTTTGTGTGTAAAGGCGAGACGCACTAAGTATTGCAGAGGAAATGGTTTCCCCCTGAACTCGTTCGTATCGAATTTCGGGTCCGCAATGAGTGTGCGATGCATTAAGAAGTAACGCTGCTGCGGGGAGCTTGAATTTCTCCATAAACAGAGCTTCGACATTGTGCCTCATGGTTCGAGGAATGCCGATTAAATCTGTTGTCACCATCACAAACCGTGTTCCGCTGGCATCTTCAATCGCCAACGCCTTGGCGTAAATATCAAGTTCGATGCCTTCAGAAGGTTTGTTCCGACTGGCGTAACCTGCCATCCAGATCGGCTTTTCGGGTGTGATTTTCACACTCGCAACGCCAGCTTTCCACCCCGAGGAAGCTTCCTCTGCGTAGGTTTGTGTTGAAAGAATTAAGCACAGCAAAAGAACCATGAAACATGGCAATATTTTCATTCCAGCAAACATGATAATCATCCTTTGCAAGCAAGCCGGTGTAGTAAACAGGGTGCCTCTTGAAATTGGTTCTCCCCCTTACGAAGGGGGAGTTAGAGGGTTTTAACTACTTATTACAATCAAACCGTCTTCAAAGATCTCTGGAATCATTACTTTAGAGCTTCCCAATAGTCAGGGGCAAATTAGTGAAGAAGAGCTTACTCAAGATGAAGATGGTGAATATT
>JAESQE010000574.1 GCA_016765335.1 Planctomycetaceae bacterium | reverse complement strand
GAATCTGATAGACATCGCTGATCAACAATGAAGTCAGTCGCAAGACGCCAAACCATCGGGCACCCTCTTACTTTTAGCTCATTTACAGCTTGTTTCACCCCATTTCCGGCCTAAGCAGAAAATACTTGATATTCCTCTTATTTACATTTTGGGAATAATTTTCTCGCTTTATGACAACGCATCAGATAAAATCAACGAGTTCAGCACGTCCCTATTATATTCTTAAATACGGCGTTCTTTATCTGCTAGACTGATTTGGCTTAGTGATGAGTGATTCATCGAGCGCGTTCGTCGTTCATTTTATTGTGTCGCGGGCCTTAATTTATCCTTGGTAAAACAAGGACGTTGGACATGAGTCAGCAGTACGATGAGCGTATTTTGTAAGGAGGCACGCTTCGATGAATAGTTATCGCAATATCACTGCTCGTGATGTGATGATCACGAAAGTCATTACTCTTCGCCCTCATGTCGATGCCATGGACGCCATCAAAATCATGCTCAAACACAAGATTGCAGGAATACCTGTGGTTGATAACAAGGGGCATTATCTTGGTGTATTTACCGAAAAGAACTCGCTGAGCCTGCTTATTGGCATAGAGTACGAAAGTAACCCCACAACTGAAATCAGTCAGTTTGTTGACACCAATGCAGCAACCATTGATGAAGATACCGACCTGCTGACAATCGTAAACATATTTCTGAAAAAGCATTATCGCAGGTTACCTGTCCTTCGAGACAGCAAAGAACTGGTCGGATTGGTCTGTAGGCGAGACGTCCTGCGAGCCTTCCACCGAGGCGTCAAAAAGCAGAATGCCCCTTCAGAATCCGGCGTTCTGTTCCTAAGCGGCTTGCTCGAACGAGAAGAATCGACAGTTCTTTCAAAGCAATAAAACCTATTTTTCATGCGTGTTCAATTGATGTCATGCAGATCTCTGGTATTCCAGCGGGTTGCATGACATTTTTTTTTTCGTATCCTCATTAAGAAGTAGAATAAACCACGGAGACTCAGAGGCCACAGAGAAAAGTTTAAACATTCCTTCATCGCAGAATCGTTTAAGTTTACTGACATTCAGCCTCTTTTTTTTAACTCGGTGCTCTCTGTGTCTCCGTGGTAAAATCATCTGCCATCTTTCATTTGTTCCCGATTGGGGTTTTGAACGCAAGTGAACCAGCTAAAATTCAACATTGGCTAAACTACTACAAGAAATAATGAACTTTCCCACCTTATGATTTCGCAACTTAATCCATCCCGCTTTGTTCGTCTCGCCTGTTTGATGATCGCAACTTTTGCCTTGCTCCCACAACAAAGTAGCGCCCATCCGATTTCTATCTCTGATGCTTACCTTCAAGTCAGAAAAGACAAGCTGCAAATTCGACTGGAAGTATTTGTCGAAGACCTGTACATGTTTCACGACTTGAAGCTCAATGACGAAATGATGTTGCCTCTTGATGAAGTCAAACGGGGGGCCAAGCTGCACGAAAAGTTTTTGCAAGAGCGTTTCAAAATCCTCGACAAAGACGGCAAGCGACTCCCCTTAAAATTCGTCAAGCGAGATGACGACGACCTGCCCGATTTCGATATCCACATGGTCCACTTGATGTTTTTCAAACTTGTCTATCACTACGAAATCGACATCAAAGAACAACCCGATCATCTGACATTCCTACAAGAATTCATTCATGAAAAAATGATCCTGCCAGCTGAAGTCTTGCTGCGTGTCAAACCAATCTCTGGTCCCAGACAAGAAAAAACGCTGCTTCCGAATCAACCGTGGACAGTTCGCCTGGATGCTAAGCAAGATGCGAAGGCGGACTCTTCAACCATGACGCCAGAAGAAAAGCTGGAATACGAACGCACACAAACACTCGGCATCACTTCTTACGGAGAAACATACGCGTTTTTGTACCTGGAACCACACGAGACCCGACTGGAAGTCTTAATCCCGCTTGCCACCTTAGCTTCTTCTTTGAACCTGGAATTAAAGCCGGATGGCATTCTGGACTTGAAAGATCAGGAAAAACTCAAAGAACCAATTCTCAAGCTATTCAAAGAGCAGATTGAACTCTCGACTGATGGGACCAGCCATTCGCCAGTCCTGGACCGTCTCGATTTTTTCGGTGTTGCATTTCGCGATTTTTCAAAACAGGCAGCCCCCAAGAATGTGAGTATTGCAAATGCTCGCCTCGGTATCATTCTTAGCTACCCTAAACCGAATAATGGTCGAACAGGAAAGCTGGCCTGGAACTTGTTTAATCAGTTTCTATACCAATCAAATCTGGCGATCATCACGGGTGAAGAAACAGAAAAAACGACGTTACGAAAAATCGAAAAGCAAAACGAATACAATTGGGATTTCCCGCCTCCCCCCAATGTCTATCTTGCCGAAGAACACCAGAAAGAAATCGCAAGTCAACTCAGAGTTGGGTTTGATCCTGATTCCTCCCCCTACAAATATCTTGAATGGCTACCAATCCTATCATTTCCGATTTGTATTATTCTTCTGGTTATTGGTTGGAGATTCATCTCCAAAAAAACAGACGCAGCCAACAGGAGTACACTCTACGGTGCATTTATCATCTTTCTGTATCTTTGCCTGCTCATCGGATTCATGGACGTAATACATCTGGCTACTTACTCCATAATCGATCAATCATATGAGCCGCAAATCACAGAGACTGAGCGCCTTCCGATTGCAGAAACATTCTTGTCCGAAATTTATACCGCATTCAACAAACGCGAAGAAGGGGCTATTATTTCTCAGTTGGAAAATGTTGTTGAGGGTGAGTTATTGCGAACGCTGTATCTGGAAATCAGCAAATCGATGACGCTGGAAGAACAAGGCGGAGCAATTGCCAGGGTCGGCGAGGTGAAAATCAGTTCTTGCACTCCGGTTACCGATCCGAAAATCATCTCACAGATGAAACTTGAATCCGCATCAAGCGAAATCCCACAAGAAGCGAGAATCCGCATTCTGGAATGCGGCTGGGAAGTCCCCGGCTCTGTCGAACACTGGGGCCACATCCACCAACGCACCACTTCGTACCTGGCTCGGTTAGGCATTGCTCCACGAGAAACCGGAGACAATGGTTTTCAGTGGAAACTGATCGGCATTGATGTTCTAAATCAGGACCAATCGGTAATCAAAACCAGCGTGCGAAAGTTCTGATTTCCCGCTCAATTACACTCGCAGGCGATTTTTGAAATTGCGAATTTTTGTGGTTTACTTGCTGGCGACTCGTAATTTCAGGAGTAAAAGATTGTCCGCAGATGTTTCATTTTCTGACGATCTTCAGCGGATTTCAGGAATTTGCGAAGGCGATTTAGTAAATGAGCGGTCTGCTTCAATTTACCGGCGGCTAGCGTCTTGCCGCTTATGATGCCCGACAAAGATGAAAAAAGGGTGGCTGGGGTGCCAAGGAAATTTTGAGGAAATTATAGCCCGCCCATGCAAAACTGCCTGGACCTCACAGGGTATTGTTCTGGCCCCAGAAGTATCCAGCATCTGGGGCCAGAACCACTTTCTTTATGCATCCATAATCTGCAAGCACAGCTCAAGTACAACTCAGCAATCGATTGG
>JAESQE010000573.1 GCA_016765335.1 Planctomycetaceae bacterium | reverse complement strand
CGGTCACATCAAACTCGCCACGTGGTTGCAGGCTACTCCATGCCTCGGTAATTTCCTCACTGGCAACCTCACATGCAAGACGCAAACTTTGATCAAAGCGAGCCTGCTTTGCAGAGGCCGTTATCTCCAGTTTCCAGTCTCCATTTTGGGGAAGAACGGATGCCAGTCCATTCAGTTGAGTTTCGCCGTGCTTACCTTCCAATCGAGTAAACAACCAGCCATTTTCGTCAAATTCGACATGCCCTGAACACTGATCGACTGCCAGCGGAAAGCTACGCACTCGCATTGACGCATCATAAACATCCGCCTTAATGCGAAAGATTGGCTTATACCCGACCGCTAGTTTTCTCACAATAGTACACTGGGCATCAGTCATGCCCTGCAATTCAAGCCCCGCTAGAATCTTCCGATCCTGAGGACGCAACGCTCGATAGAACTGCTTATCAATCGGCAACCGATTCACAGCAACCGACATCTCTGTTTCGTAATCGGGACCAGGGTCTATTAATGTTCCTGTGAATGTGGCTGGCTGACCTGAAACTACTCCAGAAAAGTTCATCGACCATGTTTCCGGCCCAAGGCCATTATCAACACGTCTTACAATACCTTGAATTTGCTGTACCGGATAAGAAAATAACCTATGCCGCATGGAAGCATTACTAATCACTGCTGTTTTCAAATCAAAATCAAACGGTCTGCCCACTCCCCGCTTAATGAAAAATGATGTATTCAAAATGCCTGCCGGAGACAGATCATCAAACACACGCCTGGAACCTAATGGTAAATAATCACGGGTTTCTCGGGTGACCAAATAGTCTTTCAGAACGACATCAAATCCTTCTGTGACATGCCTGGGTAAATCCCCAGCCTGCCAGCCCCAGGCTCCCGAAATATGAGCAGACGTTTTCCCTGAAGCAAGAACAATCTGCTCCAGTCGCATCCCTAAACGATCAACAGCAATCCGCCCCTGAATTTTATCCAACGGAATCGGCAACCCCGGATGCATGAGTTGACCATTTACCAAATCTGCAAATAGTGTGTATTCAGGCAATGCACCTGCTTGTTGTGATATTTCAAATTCCAGATTTGCAGTCAATTGCAAAGAGAATGAATTTTGTTCTGACGCAGGACCGCTTATTGCGTTTGAATACCCAGTTAGATTTTGTGAATTACCCATCCGAGAATTTTTCAATTCTGAAACGACCCGATTTGCATTCGCAGACAACAACGTGGCAGCCTGCAAAAAAGGCTGATCGATAACCAAGCCTTTCAATTTTCCTGCCAATGACCAGTTCCGATGCAGAGTGTCAATTTTTCCTGAAAACTGAGAGACTCCCAGTGTTTCTTCGTGACCAGTTCCCTGAAACGTAAACCGATGCATTCCGGTCGGCACAATATCCGCATCAACAGCTTTAAGCTGGACGCGGACAGCTCTGGCGAATTGTTCGTGCTCCCACTGCAATATAACCTCAGCATCTCTAACTTTGACGATGGGAGGTGCCCCTTGCTGCTGATCGAGCAAAGGCAAGTCTTCCCAATTCCACTTACCCGAACTCGCCCGATGCAAATTTAGCTTTGGTCGATTCACTTCAATCAGTTGCACATCCAATTGACGCTGATTAAACAACAGATCCTGATCAACCGTAATCCTTACACCTTCAACACTGCATAAAGGCATCTGAGCCGCTTCCGGATTTATCTGCAAACCCGAAATAATCACGCGGCCTCGATGATCAATCTCTGCCGACTCGAAGCTGACATTCCATCCGGATATTTTTCCTGCAATTGCTGATGCAAGATGTCAGTAAGTACCTGATCTCGCTGAGACCACCCCCACAACACAGCACCAAAACCAAGGCAAGAGACAACCAGCGCAGCAAGCAAAAACCCGGAACATGACTCCCTGAAAAACAGGAACCACCCCGGCCGCTTTGCAGATACACGATCTGCTTTGTGAACAAGTTGTCGTTTACGGAAAAACATTCCAAATAACCATCGCAATAGGTGGGCACGCTATCGCGTCTACCTTATTCAAAAAAAGACAATTCAGGGAACCTTAATTAATTAGTTCTCCCCCTTACGGAGGGGGAGTTAGAGAGGGTTTTTGAACTGTTTTTTATAACCAAACTTTATTCGAGAACCTCTGGGATTCAATTAATAGAGGTTCCCTTCATTTTTGATAGTGAGTAAAGCCGCCCTGCTAGATAATTTCTCACCAATCAATAATACGACGCGCAAACAACCAAGCCCGGAAGATTTCAAGTTATTCCATCACCTTAGACGGCGAAATCACACACCAAACGGTTGAGTCTAGCTATCTCCGCAGGACTACCGAATCCACATAAATTACCATTCATCAATTTGAATGAGCAGAGCTTTCCTTAAGTTTTTTTCGACGATACCAGTCCACCAAACCAATCGCTGCCAATACTGCCAACGGATACTCTGCCGGCAAGCGATATCTCAGCGAACTGACAAACAACATGTGTAATGCGGAAAAATACACGATAGGCAGGGTACAGAGGAAGAGGAGTTCTAAATTTTCATACAAAAGGCATCCTCCGCATACTGCCCAGCCTACCAGTAACAGGAATCCCAGCGCAACGACAGCCACCAAAGCGGGATTCTGAAACTGATCTGCGTTTGGCCAGGGCTTCCAATATCTCCAGAGCTTAATCATTCCCAGTTCAAATGCTCGTCCAGGGTTTTGACGAGCAAACTCGACTGCCTGGTCTTTATAGAAGCGATTCATCTCGTATTCGCTCATTCGGTTCAGCACTCGATCTTGCTCAAAAAACGTCATATCGCTGGCACCCGTCGCACCCGGATGCAATCCGTCGTACAAACTCGGCCCCATCCACAACGTGGTCAACACAAAATGACCAGTCACTTGCTGATTCCGAATTCCCCAGGGAAGCAACGGCCCCACAAGACAAACCAACATCACAACAGATTCAAGCAGGCGTTTTTGACCAAACGATTTCGAAAAGATCAACAATGCAAACACGAGAAAAGGCGGAAAGAGCAGCCAACTCGGACGAATATAAACCGCAAAAACCGCCAGTAAACCAGAAGCAGCCGCCCAGAGAAATGCCTCTGACCTCTGTGATGCATCCAGCCATCGTGAGAAAGCCCACATATTGAACAATATGCAAGTCGCAAACAAAGATTCACTTAATATGAGCACAGAAAAGCCCACGTACACGGGTAACATGGCGACAATCAGACCTGCGATCACTCCCGCCTCACGCGAATGATAACGAGCAGCCATCCAGAATGCCGGGAAAACAGCCAACGAAGCCAGCACCGCCAGTAACAATCGAGCAACGGCCTGCGAATCTCCGAACAGCGAAATCGAAATCGCAAGAACCGCCGAGAATCCGGGCATTCGCATCACCTGTCGAGCAGGTTCATAAAGAGAAAACGCCTCCCCAGCAACCATTTTCTGAGCAAGTTGCCAATAACCATCAGCATCGCCAGCAATCAAATAATCACGCTGAGCATCATTCGCCAAATACTGATTCAGGCAGATCGCCACAATCAGCCGAATGGCAACCGCCAAGAAAAACAGCTTCCAAGGGTTCGAAAAAAGATGCTTCACGAAGACTTTCAATTTATTCAAGGGAACCTCTATTAATTCAAAAAGACATTGCGAGTGGAGGGTAGACAT
>JAESQE010000572.1 GCA_016765335.1 Planctomycetaceae bacterium | reverse complement strand
TGTTGAAGGGGGGATCATTTTGAAAGTTGAAATGAAAGGTTATGAGGCGTACCGCAAGCGATATGAAGCAGGGGATGTCTACGCGAATTTGTATATTGTTCTCAAAAAGAAAAAACCGGAACCGAATGAAGAATCTAAGGATACAGTAGAATGATTGATTCTCTATTTTATTTACTTTTGTTCATTCCTATCAATTCTCAGGGAGATAATATGCCACCGTTAACAGCTGAAGATTTCTTGAAAACCGCTTCGCATGCATCTGTGTGGCAAGTGACCGTATTGGGAGGTGAGGAACAGTCGGAACTCAAGTACGAAATCTCTGATGCAAATGTCATCAAGGGATTAGTTCAATTGGTGGATACTAATAATGATTTGAAAGCATCGGAGTCTAAAATCAACCCAAATCATTCAGTTCGCGTTGATCTCGTTTTAGGCGAAGTCGGTGATTCGATCATCAAATTCGAAATTGATCAAGACAATTTGTTTGTGAATTGGAGAAATCAGAGATATCAACTGAAGCTAAATAATGCGGAATTGTTTGAACGACTGACTAATAGGTCCCTTAGCTTTTCTAATGATGCAACACCAGATCGCCGGCGAATGCCTCAACCAGCCGGAGCGTTGAAACGCAGAGTGATACCTAACCGGAATTTACAACGCCGTGCATTACCTGCTCGTAATCAACCAGATTTGCCATCAAAACCGGTTGCTCAAGCTCAACGGCGAGTCCAGAAAACCAAACCTTAGGCACCGCTAGGGAACTTGGGCAGTAACAGCAAGATTCCTACGGCACCTTCATCGCAACTTAGGTGCCGCGGATCATGCTTCTTCATCTGCGATTACTGCGTGGATTGCAGATGAAGCGAATGCTCGAAATTCTTATGATACCGAGATGTCAACAGCTCAAGCTAGCTGGATCGCATCCGAGCTAGCCGCTTGGGATGGGTATGAGTTGATCATTAACAATACATCCGCCATGGCATCGGAAATTACTGATCCCGAGGCCATGGCAGATGAAAATATGGTAGCATTAGCAGAGGGCACGGAAACTACCGGTTCTCGGAGAACGTGGAATGAATTTATTGATGGAGTGCAAGACACTTTAGGCTGGGCTGGTATGTTCCCTGGGGCGGGTGCTGTACCAGATGGTGCTAATGTTATCATCTCTCTAGGGCGAGGGAGATTTTCTGGCGCTACCATACATAGTCTTGCCGTGATCCTCTTTTTCGGTCAGGGGATACAAGGCTTCAACAAGGGAAGAAAACTACTCAACAAAGCCGGCGATGTTAACGATGCGATTAAAACCACCGGGAATTTATCAAAGGGAATAATTCGTAGTCTGTCTGATCGCATTAGTGATTTTCGTGCGAATCCACAGAATTGGGAGCGAGTATCATCTGGTGTTGTCGAGTCAACCAGCCGTCGTGCCAAGGGTGGGGTCAGTATTGAGAGCGTTTATCGGAATAAGCAGACCGGAGAAACGCTTCACGTTCATGATGTCTTTGACTCGGCTGGAAAACAGATCGACAAGCATCCATCCTTCCGTAATTCAGGAAAGTAGAAAAAGAAATGGCACAGACATGTCTCGACTTTGAGAGTGTATTAATTAAGCAAATGATTGAAGACTGGGCGGATGATAAAGGATTCATCACATCAGACGAAATATGTTTGCACTTAGAAGAATGTTTCGATATCGATCACATTGTGATTCATGAGGCTATAGATCAAGGCGATTTATTAATGCTCAAAATCACAACTAATAAATGGTCCGAACCACGTGAATTTGCGTTATTATCGACTGGATCGCTTGTCTGGTAACCCGAATAGCAATGCAGGGCCTGCTATGCAGACCGGGTAGCCCGACTGCTTTTTGCGGTTGGGTCGTGAAACGCATCGACATCGAACGTCAATACCGAAGGAGGTTCATCAAATGATTCCACGAATTGATCCAGAAAAAGTTCCTCCAGTTGCAACAAACAGCTCGGCGTGATGGCGTTCTCGAAACGGGAAATGGTGGGCTGACAAGCCAGGTCATTTTCGTCATCAGGAGATCGTCCCGCAATCATTTTGAAAAGAGGATCTTTTCGTAATACATCGTGATCGTTTTGGTCGGGGTAGTCTGCCAGAATTCCATAAACACGAGAACGTGTCATTTCCAGAAAAGGATGTGTCACAGAATAGCGTCGTCGGGAATCGTGTAAAACATCCACGAATTGCTCGGTCAATTTGAGCGTTTCATCCAACTGTCGAATCGGAAGCAACCCGGCATCCGAACATAAAAGCATGTCGGTCAATTCGATTTCAACGCTCTTTTTGGGAAAGAAATCGAGTGACTTTTTGAAAACAGACTGTCTACTCACCTTGAAGCCTCCTTGCGAAATGCAAAGTGTTATTATACGCATCTTAAATAATTCATGCGCGCCATCTACCCTTTCTATTGCGCTTTCCTATTCTACCATTTATAATCACGGTCACTCTATCTTTTACAGGAGGTGACCATGTACGTGAAGAATTATGTCTCTTTGGAGATACTCAAAGAGCGGACCCGATCTGAAAAGAATCCCAAGGTCGCTCGACGCATTCAAATCATTATTTTGGCAATCCAAGGCTACACCGCTCCAGCAATTGCCCGGTCTTTGAGCTTATCTCGCAGATCCTGCCAGCAGTCGGTACAACGTTTCAACCAACAAGGGTTGGCCGGCTTGCAGGATCAATCGGGACGCGGACGCAAGCCCTTGCTTTCCCCTGAACAAAACCAGATATTCAAAAAACGGCTGGATGCAGGGCCGACAGATGCGGACGGCGTTTGCACTTTTCGAGGCGAAGATTTGCGACGAATTTTAGAGAACGAATTCGGAAAAGTTTGTTCCCTGGGTACGGTTTACTATCAGCTTCACCAAATGGGATACGTATCGCTGACTCCTCGTCCGCAACACAGAAACTCTGACGAAGAGGCTCAACTGGATTTTAAAAAAAAGTTCCCCGAAACCGTTCAAGCCATTGCCGAAAAATACCCGGACAAAAAACTGAGAATCTTCTTTCAAGATGAAGCACGGTTCGGACAACAGGGAACACTCACCCGCGTGTGGGCTCCCCAAGGTTCTCGCCCTCGAGCGGTGCGGCAAACTCAGTACGACTATCTCTGGGTGATTGGCGTGGTCTGCCCCGAAACCGGTCAGGCAGAAGGTTTACTCAGTCCGTGCTTGAATACGAAAATGATCAACATTTTTCTCGAACAATTCTCGGAGACGATTCCGGTTGATGAACATGCCATCGTGGTTTGGGATGGTGCGGGGTTTCATCGCAGCAAGGCCTTGGTTGTTCCGACCAACATGACACTGATTCAGCTTCCACCTTATAGTCCGGAATTAAATCCGATTGAAAATCTTTGGCACTATTTGAAGAGTCATTTTTGGTCAAATCGAGTTTACAATGATTTCGACGCCTTGATGGATGCCGCAGAAATTGCTTGGAGAAAAGCCTGCCTGGACACCGAATTAATGAAAACCGTCTGCAATACCCCCTACGCCAAACGCGCAACTATTAATTGAGATGCGTATTATAATCAAACTGTCTTCAAGAAGCTCTGGGATTCAATTTAAAGAGGTTCCCATAAGGCCATGATCGATCACGCAACGCGGGTTTTGATCGAGTTTGGTATTGCTGGGCGGTTCCCTTATGCTGCATCTGTTTCGTCGTACTCTTGTTCGTCATCTTCATACTCTTCGTCGATCTCTTCCTCGTTGTATTCTTCCAGTTCTTCATCCTCTTGGGCAGCTTCCTGTTCCTTGGCAGCGGCTTTTTGGGCGGCCTCGTCTTGGAATTGCTGATAGTTTGGCAGTTGTTCGATACGACGAATACCTAGATATTGCAGGAAGAACTTTGTTGTTTCGTAAAGATAGGGGCGGCCGAGTGAATCTTCTTCGCCGCCGATTCGAATCAATTGTCTTTCCATCAGCTGTTTCATAACTTCCGAAGATTGCACTCCTCGGATCGCTTCAATATCTGCACGAGTAATCTGTTGACGATAAGCGATGATCGTTAACGTCTCCAGGGCAGGGGGGCTGAGCTTTAGTTCGACATTACGATGATGAATCCGATCGAGCCATTGTGAAAACTCTGGACGAGTCAGTAGCTGGTAGCCGCTGGCAATTTGCTCAACACGAAACGGTGATCCCTCTGCATCGTACAGCACGTTCAAGTCTTCAATTAAATCTTGACACTGAGACGCATCGACCAGTTTGCCTGCATCTGCCATTTTTTTTGCAGAAAGCGGAGAGTCAGCCACAAACAGAACCGCCTCCAGGCGAGCCAACTTCGGGCTGCGTACTCCACCCAGGCCTGATTGCTTAGCAGATGCTTCGTCTTTGGTCTGATATCGCCACCCATGTGGACTCGCCTCATACGCATAACTAAGCAAAGGGGATTCGTAGCCACCTATCCCCCAATGAGATTGCCTTCCAAGCCAAGATGTTGAACGATCCCACATTTTTCAACCAACAGTGCATCGAAACGCACTGTGTAAAAGGCTGCGTTGTAACGCACTCTGTAAAGGACTGCATCGTAACGCATTGTGTAAAAGACTGCTTCAAATACGTGAATGCGTATTACTGATGCCACTGCTCAATCTGCAAGAGTGTTTTTTGGACCGCTAGAAGAGGATT
>JAESQE010000571.1 GCA_016765335.1 Planctomycetaceae bacterium | reverse complement strand
CAAAGCGAACCAAGTCGAGCCAGTACCGTGCCCAGCGTTCGCCAAATTGTGGAGAGGCCAATAATTTATCAACCCGCTTCTCATATGCATCGGAAGATTGATCAGCAAGAAAAGCATCGATGACTTCTTTGCTTGGAGGCAAGCCGATCACATCAAAATAAAGTCGGCGTATTAAGACCAGCTTTTCAGCAACGGGGGCCGGTTCGTAATTGTTTTTTTCGAGTCGAGCCAAAATGAATGCATCAATAGGATTATTGACCCAATCAACTCTATTCACCTGCGGAGTCTTGGGACGTTTAACCGGTTGAAGCGACCACCAGTCGCGACCGGCATGGACGGAAGTTGTCTTTTCGAAGAGATCAAGACTTCGATCTTTCGGCCAACTCGCACCACCTGCAATCCATTCACGAAGAAGTTTGATTTCCTTATCAGGCAATGCTTGTAGCTGCCCTTTTTTCTCGGGAGGCATTTCGCGATCAAGTACGCGTTGCAACAGATTGCTTTGAGTAGGGTTTCCAGCTATCAAACTCGGACCACTATCGCCACCGGTTAGCAATCCCTGAGCAGTTGTCAAATTCAATCCGCCCGAGGTTTCCTGATTGTTATGACATTCGATACATCGTTGAATCAGCAGCGGCGCAATTGTCGTCTCAAACGAATCGGGTTGAACGACATCTTCAGCAGTAACTGGCAGGCCGGCGAAAAATAGGGAACACAAGCCGCAGTGAAGCAGGCTGATCGAAATTCTATGCAGTGTCGAACAGTGCCGGTCGTACATGAAATAAACCCTTTGTGTGAATAATGGGCGACTTAGTTAATGTTGTTAACTAAGTAGGTTAACCTTGTAAATGAATGACGTCAAGTTGTTATTATCGAATTTGGTTGATCGGGATAAATAATTATCAGTTGAGGGCCGGAGCAAGTGAGCTAGTCAAATGGTGGATCACACCGGCGATGGCTCCCTGTTTTTTTCCTCCTTTGGCTCGGATAATGTGGCAATCTTTAAAAGAGGGTTTCAGTGTTCGCTTGCCAGTCAATTCAATAATCTTTGCGAAAAGATCTTCTTGTGCATCAAGTATCTTTCCGTGAATCAGTAATGTTTCCGGATTCAAGATGTTGATGACGGCAGCCATTGCAATCGCGAGGTATTCACAAGTTTTATCCAGAATCGCCAAAACCTCAGGATCTCCAGTTTGAACAATCTGAAGGGCTTGTTCGATGTTACATTGTCGACCTAGTTTCTCTGAAACCGCCTTGGCAAACGCCGTGTCGGTCGCCACCGTTTCCAGGCACCCGCGATTTCCACAACCACACATTCGTCCGGAAATATCAACGGTGATGTGCCCGAGTTCTCCTGCCAGTCCGCTATGTCCTTCCAGTAATCTTCCGCCTGTCATGACGCCTAAGCCAAGACCGGTACTTACATCCAATAATGCGAAGTTGTTCAGCCCCTTGGCGTTACCGAAGAGACGCTCTTCCAGGCAGAGCGCTTGTGATTCCTGAAGAAGAATCGCTTCAATCTCAAGCCGTTCTGTCAAATCAAGAGCCGGTGACTGTCCATCAATCATGTGTAGGTTAGGAGACAATAAACATTTTTGTTGTCGATGATCGACTAAGCCTGGCACGCTGATTCCAATCCCTATAAAACCTGCTCTGCCGTTGATCAGTCGAGTGACCCGGTCGCCAATCGCAATGATCAGGTCATCATAATTATCGGGAGTCTGAATCTCTTCTTCTGTGTTCCAATCAATACTTCCGTCTAACCCCGCAGAAACAATAGAACATTTCGAAGTATCGAGCACAATTCCAATCACGTGAACCTGATCAGTTGCCAGCCTCAGCAACTTTGCCGGCCTGCCAAAGGCCGTCGCTACTGCGTCAGTCTCTTCGAGATAGCCCGATTCGAGAAGTGTTGCCACTGCTTTGGAAACCGTAGGGGGACTGATGCCTGCGATGCGTGACACATCTGCTCTGGATGCTGGGCCGTGCTTTTGAAGCGTTTCAAGAACTCGACGTTCATTCAATCTGCGAAGTAAACTCGGCTGGATTAGTGCAGGCATCAACAAACTTTCTTAATGAAGCAATCTCAAAAATAATTGGCGTATACAGTGCGTGGCAATTCGGGTGACTTACCGGTGATGAAGCCAATTCTACTCAATCCAGGCAGAAACGGCGACCTGTCTGGTGACATGTGGAACTGAAAGATGAAATTACTTTACGAATGAAAGGAGTCAATTTGCTCCCGTCAGCATTGGGGAAATCTCAATTAGAAGATCGCTCAGCTTTTGGTTCTATTTATCCCAACGATGCTCAAGTCCTGGGAAAACCTTCTTTGCACGTGCTTAGCAGATGGTTTCGCAGTGGTGATTTCAAATTGATTGTTCCTGATTCTAAAAATTCCAAGACTCAACTGTCTCTGTTCAATTTGCGAACTGATCCAGCTGAAAGTAATAATCTAATTCAAGGTACCAACGCGATCAAATATTCCCAGAAGGTTTTGCAGTTGCGCCAACTGCTTGACCAATGGTGGCCCGAAGGTGATGCCCGAAGGTGATGCCCGAAGGTGATGCCCGAAGGTGATGCCCGAAGGTGATGACAGTGCAGTAACAAAACTTCCTCAATAATCCTGTTCTTGGTTGAGGAGTCGCTTGTGATAATTTCTCACATTATTGCTCATTCATCATATTGACCGAACCAGCCGTGAAACAACGTGTCTTCGATGCTGTCAGTTGGTGTTGCTTTCCATCGGCGTTCAGATCACCCAAGCCGGTTTGACTCTGCATGTTCCGTGAATGGGATTTAACAGGGCAGCACCAACTTCGGTTAGCTCAGTTGGCAGAGCATCAGATTTAAGATCTGACTGTCGCAGGTTCGATTCCTGTACCAGTTGCCTGATTAATATCTGGCGGCAGACACCAGCGCCTGTAAAGCGTTTCTCGTGAAATTCCTGAAGAAGACAGGCGTGCGTTTAGTCCGCCTTTGAATGACACACCGGTTGATGTGAATGAACTTTGCGAAAGCAAGGTCGAAGCACACAGCTTGCGTCGATTTCGAAGGCAACACAATATGACGCTATGCAATGCATGGATACCGTGTTCGTGATTCATTGAATAAGCAGCATGGCTGCACTAAATATTCAGACTGAGAATTCTGCGGAGTTCTCAAAAACTATTTTGTGCCTAAGTGTTTCAAATTCAATGACACCGTTCACTCAAATGCATTCCGCGATTCGTTTGTGTGACTAACAAACGTTCTGTCTTTGGATGGTTTTTGAAAAAGTTGTTACGGCTATTCACGCCGATTATATTATGTTTGGTTTAAATAAACCTGAACAAAGGAAAGGAAGATCAAGGGAAATCCTTGGGAGGTGACTGATGATTGTGTTGAAGCGATACAAAATTCGAAGCTACGAAATTGGCCTTTTATTTCGGGACGGGGAGTTCATTGAACTTCTCGAAACCGGAACGTATTGGCGATTTGATCCACTGGGTAAAGTCCGTGTTGATGTTGTCTCACAGCGAGAACCGTGGATAAATCATGGAAAACTTGATTTGATTGTCAAATCGGGATGCCTTAAGGATCGAGCAGTTGTTCTGGATTTGAAAGATGAGCAGCGAGCTTTGGTTTGGATTGAGAATCGATTCAGTCACGTTCTTCCAGCTGGCCTGTACGCGTTTTGGACAGGCCAGAAAGATGTCCGGGTGGAGGTGATTGACATTAACGATGTTCAGTTTGAGCACGAAAACCTGAAGGGGATCGTACGTTCGACGAAAGTGGATCATCAGCTTGATGTCTGCACGATCATTCGTGACCATGTCGGTGTTATGTTTATTGATGGTCGCTATATCGACACGTTGTCGCCGGGACTTTACGCCTTCTGGAAGGGACGATCTGATGCCAAGGTGGTTGAAGTAAATCTCCGTGAAACAATGGTTGATGTCAGTGGACAGGACATTATCACTTCAGATAAAGTGACGTTGCGAATAAATGCAATTGTCACTTATCAGGTTTCAGATGCCCGCAAGGCTGTCTGTAAAACGGATGATGTTCGACAGGCATTGTACCGTGAAACACAACTCGTACTTCGTGCGGTTGTGGGGGCACGGGAACTCGATAACTTTCTTATCGACAAAGATTCTGTAGCGAAAGAAATCGAAGATAACTTGCAACGTCGAGCTGAAACGTTGGGGCTGAAAATTGCTTCGGTTGGAATTCGAGATGTAATCCTGCCAGGTGATATGAAAGTCTTGATGAATCAAGTCACCGAGGCCAAGAAAGTTGCTGAGGCTAATTTGATTGCACGCCGCGAAGAAACCGCTGCGATGCGTTCACAGGCCAATACAGCAAAATTACTGGCCGACAACCCGGTGTTAATGCGTCTGCGAGAACTTGAAGTTCTGGAGAAGATTGCTGCCAACGGAAAGATGAGTATCATCTTAGGCGATAAGGGCCTGACCGATAAGGTCGTCAATCTCCTGTAGTTGTTATTGAATTTCTGAATTGCCCTTGAATCGAGTCATCGATTCAAGGGCTTTTTATTTAGTAATTCTGCCGAATGAAACAATGCAGTAACATTTCCAGAGCCTTACGTTTGTCACACAGAAAAACCTGTATCATCTTTCTCTGATATTTGTTATCAATCAGTAATAGAGATAATTGAAAAATAATTGTATGGAAGGACAGGATAATGCAGCGGCAAGAAATGATCGACGCCATTGATTCTCCAGGGGAACAATGGGATGTGATTATCATTGGCGGTGGTGCGACCGGCTTGGGAGCTGCACTGGAAGCGTCATCGCGCGGGCATCGTACAGTCTTACTCGAATCGCATGATTTTGCCAAAGGAACATCGAGTCGTTCTACCAAACTGGTGCATGGCGGAGTACGATATCTCAGGCAGGGGCGAATCGGCATGGTGCGTCAATCACTATTGGAACGACAGCGGCTGTTGAACAATGCTCCGCATATCGTTCATCCATTAGGTTTTGTCATTCCGTCCTACTCAGCAGGCTCTGGCTGGTTCTATTATGCTGGTCTCAAAGCGTATGATTTGCTTGCTGGGGGGCAGGATTTCCCCAAGGCAAAAATGCTTTCACGAGAACAAACGCTACAGCAATTGCCCACATTGAACCCTCATCAACTTCGTGGTGGCGTGCACTACAGTGATGGTCAATTTGATGATTCGCGATTGGCGATCAGCTTGGCTCAAACAACCGTCGAGCAACAGGGCATTGTCCTGAATTACTCTCCGGTTACCTCTTTGATTCATCAAGGTTCTAAGCTCAAAGGTGTGGTCTTGCAGGATTTAGAATCCAAGCGAGAAATTTCTCTGTATTCCCGTGTTGTGATTAATGCAACAGGAGTCTTTGCTGACGATGTTCTTAAACTCGATCAATCATCTCAGGCCGATTCAGAAACTCAAGCAAAGCCCGTTGTTGCACCGAGTCAAGGCACACATATAGTACTGGATCGTTCCTTCTTGCCATCCGATACCGCGATGATGATTCCCAAAACAGAGGATGGGCGTGTTCTGTTTGCGATACCCTGGCATGGTCGAACGTTGTTCGGCACGACCGATATTGCAGTAAAGAAGATTGATGTAGAACCTCGACCTCTTCAAGAGGAAATTGAGTACCTACTGGATTATGCTGGTCGGTATCTTACCAAGAAACCTATGAAATCTGACATCCTTTCGATGTTTTCCGGTTTGCGTCCTTTGGTTCGGAGTTCATCAGGCAAATCAACCTCACAGCTCTCACGAGAGCATGACATTCGCACTTCCTCTAGTGGGTTAATCAGCATCATCGGTGGCAAGTGGACAACCTATCGACGGATGGGGGAGGAACTGATCAATTTGGCTGAAAGGGTAGGGGGGCTTGATCGGCGAAATTCGCGCACCGCAGATTTACCTTTGCATGGATCTCCGAAAACAGATCAGGCGGAAGAGTCTGAAACATGTGAAGAAGCATTGAAGGTTTATGGCAGCGACATCGAGGGCATTCGTAAGTTATCGTCTCAAGATCCTTCGCTGAATAAACAATTGCATCCCCGTTTGCCTTACCTTGCATCGGAAGTTGTTTGGGCTGCCAGGTGCGAAATGGCTCGAACGGTTGAAGATGTTCTTGCTCGTCGAACAAGAGCACTGTTCCTCGATGCCAATGCTGCAATCGAATCTGCACCTCAAGTCGCATCTCTATTGATGCAAGAACTTCAGCAAAACCAGGGGTGGCGGGACAGCCAAATCAAAACATTTGAAGCTTTAGCAAAGGGGTATTGTAATCAGGATTAAACAGCAATGAAAAATAGCCATCTCGTAATTAACGAGATGGCTATTATCTGAAATCAGCAATTAATACGCATACGCATTCGTGTAAGTATTAATTGAGTTTGGTATCACTATTGAAAACCAATAACATTGGCGAGTTTATTTCGCTTGTGGCTTAGGGTTTCTTTTTGCTCTGTTTGCCTCACGTTTTTTTTGTGCCGCTTCGATAATGGTTTGGAGTTCTTTTCTTTGTTGTTCGGTTAGAGTACTTTGGATTTCCAGATTCTGTTGAGTTCGCAAGTCGTTAAGCTCTCGTAGCAGAGATTGCATTTTTGTGCGATAGCTCGACTGGATGGTGTAGTTCTTTGTTCGCTGCTCGTCGCTAAGCCCAATCTTTCCGTAATTATTAGGAACTCGGTTGGTGATTTTTACTTTGGGCTGTTGAGTTTTCTTAGGTGCATCCTGGGCATGAGATGCTCCGCTGATAAGCATCGCAGATAAGATGACGAGAAGGCTTGCATGAAATTTCATTTTGTACTCTTTCTCAGTTCTGTAGATAAATAAACAACAAGTATTGTTTGGTCTCAATTTAGGGCCACGTGCAGCTATGGCTAGTGAGTAGACGACTAGATCGCCTCGGATGTGAACTTGTGTTTATTGTCTCTGTGTGGCTGAGTAAATTCAAGCCTTCAGATAAGTAACTCTCCCTTATACTGGAAATAAATCCATGTCTCTGATTCGCTCGAACGGCAATAGCAATCTTGAGATTACAGCCAATCAGGCTATGAAGAACAAGAGATGGTACGTCTTTTCATCCTTCTTTTGTTTTGACTGCTCGTTTTGCTTTGGATTGTGCAGTTCGAAATTTGTTGAAAAAGCTTGTAAACTTTGGCGGGAATGTGCGAGGAATATATCCCTGAGAGATGGCCTGCAAAGCAACCGTACCAATACTGACATCATCAATCGACCAAAGTTTCACCATTTTGTTGCTGGATTTTACTTCCGGGTCAATTCCAACCAGGAATGCATCTAAAGTGACCATCTGAGTTCCTGGTGCAGCTTTTCGTAACAGATTGGTTTTCAAAGTTACAATCATCAATGCAGCATCGCCACTCGGTTCTCCAAACGATAATTGGATGCCTGTTTTTTCGATAGCTGATTGCGCGTGGGCATAGACCGTTCGTTTCAGTTGACCAGATGGATCGATGCTTGAGTTCTGATAGACAAGCAAGAGCCAAATTTCGTCGATCCCAGCCAAGAGTTCATTTCCCCGTTCTGTACCAGCCAGATTGGGAGCCAATCTACGTTTCACGCTACGGTCGATTGGGATGAGTTTTGCGGGATCAAGTTTTTCCATTTTGGATCCGCTGGCTTGTTTTGCCAGATCCAAAACATCAATAGACGAAACTGCAAAATTTAAGTTCTGCCCAACGGTCATCTGCATCGTATTCATCCCAACGACTTGACCATGCATATTAACTAGCGGGCCACCGCTGTTTCCGGATGAAATAGGAGTCGATGTTTGTAGCCAGGTACCATTCATTTGCAAGCCCATTTGAGATTGCATTTCTTCTTGGGTTCGGATCGCAGAAATGATCCCTTCTGTGGTCGTAAAAGACAATCCGTGCGGTGCACCAAAAGCAACAACACTTGCACCTTTGCGAGGAAGTTCTTCAGCCAAAGGAAGTGGCACCAGAACTCTGTCTTCAACTTCTATCTGAATGACAGCAATATCATATTTCGGGTCAAAATATCGGTAGCCGGTAACCTTGCCTTTGGTACCATCCGAAAATTCAACAGTTGCTTCTTTGATGCCTTCAATGACATGATAATTTGTAACAACTAACCCAGAAGATGAAACAACATATCCACTACCAACTGAATACCCATCTTTACTGCGGGTATTGATGCGAACAACGGAAGGTTCGACCATTTCGATCAAATCGGGGAGTGAAAATTCTTCTTCAGCAATTTCAATGCTGTTTAATTCGTCTAAAAACGCAGCATCTGCCGGGACTGTGGCACGTTTGGTACGAGCACCACCTGAACTTGCTCCCTGTCCATTGAGTGATGTTTCAAGTGAACCAGGAGTCCCTGGTACTGACGAACCTCCAGAACCACTTCCCTGCATTGCAGCTGTCATTTCGGCTGACATATTTGGATCACCGCTACCTGTT
>JAESQE010000570.1 GCA_016765335.1 Planctomycetaceae bacterium | reverse complement strand
ATCTTCCAGCACGATAGTATTCGATGCATGTTGCCCAATAGAAACTGGCTCTTGTTTAGTAAGCGGAATAGTCTGCTGCGAACCGTCAGCTTGAATTATTTGCAGAGAAGCCATAAGGATTCAGATCGTTTCAACATAGACGAGTTTAACGGAATAAGTAAAGGAAAAAGTGACACAATTAGAACACAGGCAAGTTAATCATTAGAGTTGACTCCCCAACGAATTCGCTGCATTCCAACTTCCTGAGCAGCATCTATTGCAAGTACGACAGATTCATGATGCGTGCGTTCGTCAACACTGATGACGACCTCGTACTTGGATTCTCTACTGCGAACTTTATCTAGAACGGCCGCCAGATCGCGTGGGTCGCTCACGGTTTCAGTTTCCACAAAGAAATTATTTGATTCATCGATTTCGATAAGGATTGATTTTTCTTCCAACTCATCAAGTGGCTGAACCGTTTGGGCAGCCCCATCTTGATCAGGGTCGGGAGGTGGTACTTCAATCGATTTTTGAATGGAAACGGAAGCAGTGACCATGAAAAAGATTAACAACAAGAATGTGACATCGACCATCGGAGTCATATCTAAATCATCAAATTCCGAATCTGCTTTTCGGAAACTAAATTCTAGTTCCTCGGCACCAGAATCATTGGGATGAGATGCCAGTTGAATTCGTTTGGTCTTATGTGAGACAGTTTCTTCGGGTTGAGTTTTCTCTGGAACAAATTCGTCCTGTTGATTCTGCTCTTGTTCGGAAACTGTTTCCTCTGCTTTTACGGTCTTCGCTGCTTTTACGGGCTTCTCTTTTTTTACGGGCCTCTCATTTTTATCAGTAGGCGAGTCAGCTTGCGGTGTCGGAGGTTGTTCGGGGGCTTGCGATGGAGAGACTTCCAATTCCGGTACCGGGGTGCCACAATCACAGCGTGGACACAAAGTGATTGTACCTGCTTTACGAGTTGAAATGCTCATCAACTGATTACAGTGTTGGCATCGAAATTTGATCGGCATTATAACGATGAAATCTACTGAAGGTAGAGAATGGAAATTGAAACTTTATAAATTGAATTAAGGATCTTTTTATTTTTCGCTGACTGCATAATAAAAACGGACTTCGCCAACGGACTGCAACTTTTGTGTAAGCTGTTTGATGTATCCTGTTGGAATACTTCCGCTGGCTTTGACTAAAATTCCTGACTTACCTGCATCAATTTCGACTCGGACATATTCCAGAATTTCATCCATATCCATTTCAGGAGCAGAAGGGTCTCCAGCCGTTAGCACTGGGATACCATTGAGATCGATTACAGAAACAGTCACCTGTTCAGATTTATTAATGCCGGCTCCGTGTTGGGCTAACGGCAAATCAATTTCCGGCGTGGACTGCATTGTTGATGTGACCATGAAAAAGATCAGTAGCAAAAAAGTGACGTCGATCATCGGAGTAATATCTAAGTCGGCATCGGAATCGTAGCGTTGTTTTCGGGTCGATCCTGTGTCGAACATTCCTTGTTTCATAATTGACACAATCTTCTAAACATAATGCTGTTGCTGAAGTGATGACTTCGATAATACGCAGGGCTAGAACAGCCCATTTTGAGAATCATGATCTTATCAGATTCGACTGGTCTTGTCTTGTTTGTGCACAATTGAGATGAATCTGACCAGTGGACTGTATACCATTGCGAGAGTAGGTGGTAGGGAGACCCTGATTGCAGGGAGGACTGAGGATCAGGCAATTATGTTGTGGACGACTTTTCCTTCAACATCGGTCAGGCGGAAATCTCGTCCGGAATAATGGTAGGTGAGTTGTTCATGATTGATCCCCATTTGATGTAAAATCGTGGCGTGTAAATCGTGAACATGAACTTTATCTTCCATGGCTTTGAACCCAAATTCATCAGAGGCTCCATGTATTGTGCCACCTTTGATACCACCCCCGGCGAGCCACATGCAAAATCCAAATGGATTGTGATCTCGACCATCACCATTCTGAGATGTCGGCGTTCTACCAAATTCCCCTCCCCAGACAACAAGAGTTTCTTCAAGCAGCCCTCTCATTTTCAGATCGTTCAGAAGCTGAGCAATCGGACGGTCTATATCTTTGCAAAGAGTTTCATTCGTTTTGTTATGATTGCTATGAGTATCCCACGGTTGGCGATTGCCGTAATAGATTTGCACAAATCTGACACCACGTTCGCTGAGACGACGTGCCAATAAACAAGATTTAGAAAACTGGCTGTCTCCATACGCTTGTTGAGTTTGCTTAGATTCCTGTTCGATATCAAACGCATCTGTTGCAGCAAATTGCATGCGAAAAGCGAGTTCCATTGATTTGATTCGGGCTTGCAATGCATCGTCGGCGTTTCGTAATTTGAGATGCTCTTTGTTCAACGCTTGAATCAGATCCAGATGCTCACGTTGTTCTTTCGGATTCATAACATGATTCTTCAAATTCGGAATCATTTTCTCCGGTGTCATATCGCTGTTGTTGATATGCGTTGCCTGAAATCGTCCCGGAAGAAAAGCAGATCCCCACAGCTTGGGTCCAACAACTGGTTTTCCCGGACACAGTGCAATAAAGCTGGGTAAATTATTATTCTCCGTCCCCAATCCATAAGATAACCAGGAGCCTAAACTTGGACGAGTTGGCGTGAGAGTCCCCAAATTCATCATGCATAGAGCAGGTGCATGATTGGGAAAATCTGTATGCATCGAGCGAATAATCGCCATGTCATCAACATGCTGCGCGATATGCGACAGGTGCTCAGAAACTGGAATGCCTGATTTCCCTGATCGCACAAACTTCACTTGAGAGGGGAGCAAGCCTGCGGTTTTTGATGCCGTTCTGATGTCCGCAGCATCTGGTCGCTGCCCGGCATATCTCTCCAAAATTGGTTTTGGGTCAAATGTATCAATCTGGGAGGGGCCGCCACTCATAAACAGAAAGATCACACGCTTGGCTCGTGGCATGAAATGTGGTATCTGTTTTTGTGCTTGGGGAATTTTGGCAGCGAGTAGATTCTCTGCGCCCATCATCCCGGCAAGACTCAACATGCCAAAGCCACCGCCGACAGTTTTTAACATTTGTCGGCGGGATAATTCTTGATCTGCTACTGAAATATTCATAATTGGATCACATATAAATTAGTCGATGAAAATCATTTCATTACTACTAAGCAACGCATGGCAATACTTTTGCCAGCGGGTGCTTAGAAGCATTTTTTTATTAGAACGTTCTTCGTAACTACCATGGAAATTATTTGAGCTGCTGTCTGTTGCAAGGCTGGATTGAGGATTGTCATTACTGAGCACCCACAGCGAAGTCGGCTTGGAACTTAACACCGCGTTCCGGTAAGCAGAAACGTTGAATGTGTCTGGGCCTGCATTAGCCGATTTGTAATGAGCTGAAAACTCTTCGGTTCGTAATTCTCGATTATAGATTGAAACTGCATCAATTTGACCCTCGAAGTTGGCAAAGTTATCGTTACGCCCGCCCAGAAAAGCCAGTGATGTATCCATCTCGTAGCCAATGTTTGCCTTTGCCGAAATTTCAGGTGTTGGGTTGCCGTTTAAGTACAATTCAATTGTGTCTTCTTTACGTACGAAAACCACATGATTCCATGTGTTAGGTTGGATTGTTGTTTTGCCAGTAAATGACTGTTGTTGTTTGGCTCCATTGAAGAACAATAATCGACCGGCAGGCCCGTTTTTGTGTGTCCCTGAAATCCCCAGATGATCTCCTGAATCAGTTTTTAAATTGTCGAGGCCGCGGGAAAAGAAATAGCCGGTGATTGGTCGTTTGTTATTCGGCATCGTATTACGAATCCATATTTCAACCGAATAAACTGCCCCTAAATCTTTGACTTCGGTTCGGATACGTTTGCCAGAAAATGTTGGCGCAACGGCTGGTGTCTTAGGCGAATCGAGCTGCTCGCTTTGATTTGTTTTCTGGAGGTAAGATGTAGCGATTAATCGCTCGGCGTCCGTTGGTTTTCGCGAAAACAGAGTTTCGTAGACGGTGTCAATTTTCTCTGTCATGGGAAGTTTGGCATATTGACTGGCAAATGTCATGGCCTGGTTTTGCAGGAATTCAGAGTTCATCACAAACAGTTGCTGCAACGGGGTGGTGGTACTCGTCCGTTGAGCGGCATGAATCGCTGGATCAGGGAAATCATAGGCTTGCAGGAAAATGCTTAATTCATGTCTGGAAACTTTGCTGTATATTGCACGTCTACTGAATTTGGCATCATCGACATTCCCCGAGGGACCAGCCATTGTTCGATCCAGTTGATTGGAAACTGCCAGTAAGGAATCACGAAAAGCTTCTGCACTTAATCGCCGACGATTGAAATGCGATAACAATCGGTTGTTGGGGTCAATTGTTTGCTTATCAATGGAGTTCTTATTTTGTGAAGACTGTTGATAGGTCGCTGAGTGCATGATTTCACGATGCAACCACTTCATCGACCAGCCATTTTTCATAAACCGAACCGCAAGATCATCAAGTAATTGTGGATGCGAAGGCTTAGCACCTGCTTCTCCAAAATTGCTGGGGGTCGAAACGAGACCGGTTCCAAAATGTTGCATCCAAATACGATTCACCATCACGCGTGCAGTTAATGGATTCTTGTCGCTCGCAATCAGCTTGGCTAGTTCCAACCGTCCGCTGCCCTGTTGGAATTGAATCGGTGCATCGCCAGATAGGATTTCGATATATCCACGAGGAACAAGCGAGCCTAAATTCCCAGCGTCACCACGAATGAAAACATTCAAGTTGCGTGGCTTGTCTGGGTAATAGGCAATTTTCATTTTCTCCTTGGTGATTTCTTCAACACGTATCTGCTCTTCAGTTAACGCATCCGCCACAGGAAGCACGAAGCCAGGAGTTTCTTTTTTGATCAAAGCAATCGCGGCTTTGTTCTGTTCAACTTGCTTCTTCCACTGAGCAGTGTTCTTTTTTTTCTTTTCGATGTTTGTTTTCGTTTGCTCGATTTGCGTACTGAGTTCATTTGGTTTTTGCTCAGATTTCGGAGTCGTTGCTTCTTCTGTTTTCTTATCGGCAACCTGTTTTTTCTGTTGGGTATTCAATTCTTTGAGCTGCTTGGCTGTTGCGCTAATTTGCGTGGTCAACTTTTTATTTGCTTCTTCGATCGCTTTGACTTTGTCGCGTGCAGGCTGTGTTTTTGCGACTTCTTCATCAGATATTACAGGTCGTGTTGTTTGCCTTACCGAAGCAAATACCCCTGCAATTCTGTAATAATCTTTGGTTGTTAGTGGATCGTATTTATGATCGTGACAGCGAGCACAGGCCATCGTCAAACCTAATAACCCACGACACAGAGAATCAACCCGGTCTTCCCAGTCATCTGCGTAACGGTTCTCAAGCACCACCTGAGCTAACGCGACTTCCTTGTGATAGGAAGGGCCTAGCCCCATGTATCCAAGGGCTGGGTAATCTTCAGGCCCTGTTTCTGTTAGGAAATCGGTCGCTAGCTGCCTGATGATAAATTCATTGTAAGGCACATCGTCATTAATCGCCTGGACAACCCAATCACGATAGCGATACGCATTAGGAAACGGCCCATTGTGCGGCCCCATATTTGTGTTGTCTTCAGCATATCGAGCGACATCAAGCCAATGACGCCCCCAGTGTTCGCCATAATGAGGTGAGTTCAGCAATCGCGAAACAACTGTCGCAAATGCGTCAGCAGAATCGTCCTGTAAATAGTTCGAAACTTCTTCTCGCGTAGCAGGCAAGCCGGTTAAATCGAAAGTTGCCCGTCGTATCAACTCGTTCTTTTGGGCAGCATCTGCATGCTCTAAACCCTGGGCTTCCAATTTTGCAAGAATAAATGCATCGATAGGATTCTTCACCCATTGCTGTTCTGTGACAGCTGGAGCAACTTTCGCTTGTGGCAATTGGAATGACCAGAATTTTCGGCGAGCTTCAAAATCGATTGCGATCTTTTCAGCCGGTTGATTCACTTCGGTACGCGGATCTGGTGCGCCCATTTGAATCCAAAGTTCAAAGTTTTTGATGATCTGGGCAGGAAGTTTTCCCTTTGGTGGCATCTGCGAAGTGTCATCGCCGTAATGTAATGTTTCGAGCAGCAGGCTTTGTTCCGGTTTGTGTGCAACAATCGCAGCACCAGAATCTCCTCCTTTAAGCAGGCCTGCTTTCGAATCAAGCAGTAAGCTACCTTTGAGGTTCTTAGATTCCTGCGAGTGGCACTCATAACAATGGGAAACCAAAACCGGACGAATTTTCTTTTCGAAAAACTCAAGACCTGCTGGTGAAATCTCGTCGGCAAATCCCGAAGTGGCACAGTAAGAAATCCCGGCTATCACGAGACTCAACAGGGTGTATTTCTTTGAATAACGGATTGTCATTCCGGTATCTCCGTAGAATTCTAAGCATTAAAAGTAGGGTGGGACTTTGCAGGGGAATTTTCTGTGGTCACCCTGGGGGCGGAAAGTTCGCCAGTAATCAATAACCGATTTAATTAGTAGAAACTGGGCTAAAACATTCTCGCTAAATAATAGACCACAACTCCTATAGATTAAAGAATATTTATACTGTAATGCAATGCTTCTCCACCATTTTCGCTGTCATATTGCCGTTATGATGCCACAATTACCGGCTGATTTGCAGGTTGCTTGTGCTTTTTGACTTTTGTGTGCCTCTGTTGCACCCAAGGGATGGGGTTCGTTGTTGTTTCGATCTTGTGGATTCATAATAAGGGGAACCTCAATTAATTCAAAAAACATTGCGAGGGGAGGGTAGATATTCTTGTCTGCCTTATATTTAAGACATGCTCAAACGAAATAGACACAGAATGTCTGTACCCCTTTGGATAAATAGAGGTTCCTTAAATTCACGTTGCCACGTAATCGGCTGTGGGATAATATCAACAGGAACTACAGCCAGTAGGTCTTGAGGCTTGCGATGCTTTGTGGTCACAGGTGTTCGTAGGCGGGTATTATGGATATGGTGGATGAGTCTGATGACATCTCGACGCAGAGGCCAGCCGAACACAGGCCGGTGGATGAGTACGCTAATCTCATCACCCACGGCTTGGGCTTTATTCTGAGTTTAGTTGGTTCGGCTGTGCTGATGACGATGGTCATCAAAACTCAGCAGACGATTAACATTGTCGCTTGTAGCATCTACTGTTGTTCTCTTGTGGGGCTGTATGCAGCATCGATGTTATCGCACATGTTTTTTGACTTTGCTTGGCGCCGGTTCTTTCGCAGCTTGGATCAGGCCTTTATTTACCTACTGATTGCCGGATCGTTCACGCCCGTTGCAGTGGTTTTTCTTAGGCATCAATGGTGGCCGGTCCTGATTTTGACAATGTGGGTACTGGCAATTCTAGGTGTTTTGCTTGTCATTAAAATGCGTAACCTGACACCGTTTGCCATGTTATCGTTTGGTGTTCTCGGATGTATGCCCATGATTGCATTGAAAACACTTATCGATTCTGCTCCGTTTGAAATGATCATTTGGATCGTTGTAGGTGGAATTTGTTATTCTCTGGGGACGCTCTTTTTGACATTCGATTGGTACGCTCGGTACTTCCATGCAATGTGGCATACATTAGTAATAGCAGGCAGCACCTGCCATTACCTCGCAATTTTATTGGCTGTCATGTAAGACGAGATTTCCACGAATGCCCGTGCGACAACTTCACTTTCTATCGCGTTTCCAATTCCTCCATCAACTCCGGGGAGCTCATACGATCCCGTTCAGGGTCGTGTGAGTGCCGCAGGCACCCGAGGCGATTCGTCTTGACTCCGT
>JAESQE010000569.1 GCA_016765335.1 Planctomycetaceae bacterium | reverse complement strand
TTGCGTCTTCAAACACCACTGCATAACCAACAGTATAGAACTCCCAATAATCCGCAGTATACAACTTCCCGAGTTGTCCCGACAGCAAATGTTTCACAGACCATTCGGTCGTCCAATGCTTCGGGTCGGGTATTGAGCAATGGGCGTAATGGACAACAATTGCGAGCCAGAACATTGTCGAATCGACCCGTGCAACTTCAACAGCGATAACAGTTACGAAATCCCAGAGACTCTTGAAGACAGTTTGATTATAAAAAGTAGTAAAAACTCCTTCTAACTCCCCCTTGGTAAGGGGGAGAACCAATTTCCAGAGGCTCCCTAGAGAAATAGAAAATTTCATGGCATTGTTTCGATTAATACCATTGATCTGTTTGATGAGCTGCCTGGGAACTCCTTCGCAGTTTGTGAATGCTCAGGGAAGGTATGCACCTTTAAGCCGGTCCGTTAAGAGGCCGTCAGCTCCAGGCTGGAGACCAGCAGGGCGAATTACACCAGTATCATATCAGTCGTATCAGTCTGAGCAGAAGCCCGGAATGGTTCGCTCAGTGAAGCCTGCAAAGCCATCGTTTCTGGCATATTCCTGGACTTCTATCGAGAAACCAGCGGAACGCGAATACAAAGTGGGCGATCTCGTTAATGTGATTGTGAGTGAGAAATCTGAAGTGACGATCAACTCACGATTCAACAGGCAGCGGACATCTTCGTTTGCAGCTGAGTTAAAAGAATTCGTCAGAATTTCAGATGGTCTGACATTAGAAAATACAGCCTCAACAAGTCCCGGGATTGATAGCAGTCAGCAGGATCGAATTCAATCGACAGGCCAAGTGACTGACAGGGAAGGGATTACATATCGAATTGCAGCGAGAATTGTTGACATTCGGCCCAATGGCAACCTTATTTTGGAAGCTCGAAAAAAGATCAATACCGGTGATGATCATTGGGAATACCGATTTCATGGCGAAATCCGTTATGAAGACATTCTTAGTAATAACACAGTGCTGAGTGAAAACGTTGCGGATCTGGATATCGAAAAGATTCAAGGAGGGCGGAATCATTCTTCAGTGAAACGTCGTTGGGGAACTAAGTTATACGATATGCTCTGGCCGTTTTAGTGAATCTTTCTGTGAGTGTGTTTGTCTGTGATCTCAGTTTATCTTCCTTTTGCTTTCAGGCTTGTTGCCATGTTGAATACATCTTTGAAACTTGTAGTTTTCGCGATCATCACCAGTTGTTTGTTGTGTGGTGCCCGGTCAGTTGAAGCACAGGTTAAGCTGGAAAGTATCTGTACGTTAGATGGTCATGAAAAGGTTCGTCTAATTGGAATGGGGCTTGTTGTTGGTTTGAATGGTACTGGGGATGCCGGTGCAGGCCCGACCATAAGAGCGCTTGCTGCTGCGATGGAAGGGATGGAAACTTCGGTCCCGGATATTAAGGAACTGAAAAATGCCAGCAATGTTGCCATCGTAATGGTTCACGCGACAATTCCTGCCATGGGAGTGAATAAAGGCCAAAGGATCGATTGCTTTATCAGTTCTTATTTGAGTGCAAAAAGCCTGAAGGACGGTCGATTGTTTGTCACTCCTCTTCGCAGTGAAGATAAAAGCAATAAAAACCTGATTGGAATTGCTGAAGGACCAGTCTTGATTGAAGGAGGCAGTTCACCCACGAGCGGTCGGATTTCTGGAGGCGTGGTCATTAAAGATGAATACTATCTTAATGAAAACTATCTCAATCGAATTGTTCATATTTCCAATGGTAAGCCGGTTATACGCTTGTTACTTGATCCATCGCACCAGAGCTTTATTGCTGCTCGCGATATTGCTGAGCGAATTAATGAACTTAACAATTTCGAAACTTTTGGAGAAGAGACCGCCTCGCCTATAAGTGCGAGTATGATAGAAGTGCTGATTCCTGAAATTGAACAAAATAACCCCATTCTATATATTGCTGAGATTATGAGTCAGGAAATTGCCTCTCCTCACACCATCTCCACTGTGAGAGTGAATTCCAAAACTGGAATTGTGATTGCTTCCGGTGATATCACCATCAGTCCGGCATTGATTAATCTGCCCAACTTACAGGTCGATATCGTTGGAGAAAACCCCTCGATTAACGGAGCAGCATTTAAACCCCTGGGGAGTGAGCAATCGACTCGTGCAACTGCGAAACTGAATGATCTTGTTGATGCTCTTAATAAACTGGGAGTTCCCAGGGAGGAAATGATTAATGTGCTTCGACAGTTACATAACTCCGGAAAACTTCATGCAAAATTTATTGAAGTCGGTTCTTGATATATTCAGATCATTTTCAATTGTTCTTCCAATATGATCCCCCATTTTTTGTCTTGAATAAACAGCCATGTCTCTCTCCTCAATTTCAGCTGGTTCGCAGGATGCGTTTGCTGTTTCGCAGCTGCAAGCATCGCAGGCTGCCAAGAAACCAGAATCGCTGACGACTGAACAGGCTTTTCAGGATTTTGTTGCAGGTACATTCTTCAGCATGATGCTTAAGGCATTGCGAAGCACTCAAAGTGAAGTTCAGTACATGAGCGGGGGAAAAGCAGAAGAAACATTTCGTGGACAGCTCGATCAGCAGATTGCGTCTGACCTGGCAAGCGAACATGGCAAAGCATTCTCTGATCCACTTTACCCAAACTTCCAATCTTATCTTGAAGCCAGCTCGCCCGTAGAAGGCGCGCAATTGGAGTATCTTGCCTAACCGTTACAATCGGACCCCTTACAACCGTTAAATCTTACATAATCGGAACAATCCCGATGATCGGACCCCCAAAAGTCCGATTCTAGATAAAGAGAAGTAGATCACACAGGATGTTGTGATGTCACTGCTTTTTGAAATCATTTGAGTTCAGTTCAGTGATAATCGCTGAACTGAGATACTTCTGTAGGAGAAAGCATGGTTGCGGTACAGGAAACACATGAGGAAAACTATCGACATCAGGTCGTCGTTTTTTTGGGGGATCTGAATCGTGTTCAGAAATCATTACTCGAATTACAAAAGCACAAACGAGATGTCCTCGTGGCTCGAAATTTCGACGAGGCAAACGAGGTTCAACTGCAAGAAGAAAATCTGCATCAACAATTACAGACGTTGTTGAGCCGAAGGCAAGATCTTTTGGTGCAGATGCGAAGTAAAGGTTTTGCTGGTCAAACATTGAAGGAGGTTTGTAGCCACCTGGGTTGGGATCGAGAACCAGAAACCGATTTGTTACTCAAACAAGCACGTCAGTTATCGGATTCGCTTCGACAAACCAGCTGGGGAACCTGGGTGTTTACTCACCGGGCCTCTCAGTATTACGGCAGCATTCTGGAGCTGATTGCTCAGGGTGGGAAAAAGAGTTCAATTTATCACGATGGTTCATCAATGCATCAGGAACCGAGCGGAGGCTCATTGCTTGATGCATCGATTTGAATTTGTCTAAATAATCATTTGAAAATTGTAGGTCTGTACAACAGGCCTTACAAGAGTGGATTTCCTCCGGGGGGAGGAAACATAAAACGTGAGAAAGTTTCTCACAGACAATAATCGCCTTTGCAGGGACGCTTAGGGCATGGGACTAACTTCATCATTACAAGCCGCCGCGAATTCTCTGGAGATTTACACCTCTGGAATTCAGGTTGCGGGTTCGAACGTTGCCAACGCGAATACTCCGGATTATATTCGTGAGGACATGACGCTGGGGACTGCACCGTCTTACCAAACAGGTGGCCTCACCTTTGGTACCGGAGCCCAGGTCAACAGTATTCGACAGCAAATTGATCTGAATTTGGAGTCGCAAATTCACCAGGCAAATGCAGATGCCGGGTCAGCGGCAGCTCGGGTGAATGGTTACGATCAACTGGAATTGATTTTGTCTGAATTGAGCGGTCGAGATTTATCGTCTAAACTGAATGAATTTGTCGCATCAGTCAACGAATTGGTGAATCAGCCCGAACTGATTGCGAATCGCCAGATTGTGATTCAGCAAGGGGAGAATCTGGCTGGTGCAATCAACACAACCAGAGAGCAAATCGATCGTGTTCGAACTGGCATCACTTCTGAAATTGAAGTACTTGCTAAGGAAGCGAACACCCTGATTGATCAAATTGCATTTTTGAATAAACGTATTATTCAAATGGAATCTGCTGGCTTATCATCAAACGATGCAGGTGCTTTGAGATCCAACAGGCTCTCTGCAATGAACAGACTTTCAGAAATCATCCCCGTAAAATCGATCGAAGCAGCTAATGGGAAAGTGGATCTGTTTACTGGTTCCGACTATCTCATTATCGAAGGAACAGTGCAACACTTAGAAACATATCGAACAGCAGACAAAGGAGTTGCAACCAACCAATTGCGATTCAGTCGAACCAAAGCTGATGTCCCTTTGAGTAAAGGAGAGTTGTCCGGATTAATTGAAGCGCGAGACAAAGTACTTGGTGGATTTGTATCGCAACTTGATCAATATGCTGGTGCAGTGATTCAGCAAGTGAACCTGATTCATTCCTCAGGGGAAGGACAACGTGGCTTTACCGACATAACATCCGCCACGGCTGTGGACCAGTCAAACGTTGTACTGAATCAAGCAGGACTTAATTTTTCCCCAGTGCATGGCAGCTTTGAAATAAAAATTTACGACTCAGCAACAGACACCATTCAAACAACACAAATAAATATTGACTTGGACGGAATTGGTGGCAACGACACCACATTGGATTCCTTGATGGCTGATTTGGATGCCATTTCAAATTTGAATGCGAGTATTGATACACTCGGAAGACTGAAATTGACGACTGATACTGGCTACGATGTTCGATTCTCAAATGATTCCTCGGGAACACTTGCGGCTTTGGGGATTAACACATTTTTCACTGGGAATGATTCCAGCAACATGGCAGTGAACCAGACCATCATTGATAACCCCGATTTACTAGCAGTGGGAACCGGAGGAGGGCCTGGTGATAATAGCACCGCGATTAAACTGGCAAATTTTATGGAGAACCCCGTTGCTTCTTTGAGCGGAAATTCAATCGATAAGTTTTACTTACTCGTCACCTCGCAGATTGCAGAATCAGCCTCGGCAGAGTCTGCAATGGCAGATGGATTTGATGCTTTTCGAGCTTCTCTTTTCGGACAACGGCAGCAGATATCTGGTGTGAGCATCGATGAAGAAGCGATCAAAATCATGCAATATCAAAATGGATACACCGCAGCGGCCAGAATCATTAGCATCATCGACGAACTGTTTACAACATTATTAAATATCTAAAGGAACCTCTGAAAATTGGTTCTCCCCCTTACGAAGGGGAAGTTAGAGGGGGTTTTTAACTACTTATAATAACCAAACTGTCTTCAAGAAGCTCTGGAATTCAATTTTCAGAGTTTCCCTAATACCAAATTAAACCTGTTGGCATCACTAAGTATCACTGATCACTGATCACTGAATGCTTCAATTTGCCTTTTAAAAAAGATCGAGGAATCTGGTGTCTCTTGGACCAATAATCCCCGGACGTATTCCGAATTCGTTTATTTATAGTCGCTCGCAAAATAGCCTGACTGCTAATGCACGACTATTGCAGCAATTGCAGGACCAGATTTCGACAGGTAAGCAATTTCAGTACATGGGCGATGATCCTGCGGCTGCGATTAAAACCTTTGCGTTACAGCAAACACTCGAACGAAAAGACCAAGTCAGTTTGAATGTGGAAGTGGATCGATCTTTACTCGCTTCGAGCGAAGATACGATGGGGAAAATTGGAGACGTATTTAGCCAAACCAAGTCGTTCATTCTCTCCGGACTGGGAAATTTAGTTTCCCCAACCGAGAAACTCCAGATGGCGAATGAAGTGGGTACTTTAATTCAAAAAGTGACTAATCTCGCGAACACCAACTTTCGAGGACGCTATTTATTTGGTGGCTCGAATAACACAACATCACCTTTTGTTGCTGATCAGGTAAATGATGCCATCCAGTTTTCAGGGGACTTTTTTGATATCAAGTCCTTTGTCTCGTTTGATGGCTTGCTCTCTAATAATGTGAATCCGGAAATCGCATTGAAGCCTTTTGCTCAGGACCAGGGAACAGATCTTGATCCTCTACTTACCGCCGGGACCAGGATTGATGACCTGTTTGCAGGCAGAGGGCTTGCACTGGGATCAATTGAAGTCACCGTTGACACTGGTGGAGGTCCTCAAACAGAAATCATCGATCTGACAACCGCAAATTCGATTCAGGATATCATCACCAGGATCGAAGCTCCTTTTGCAGGAGATCTGACAGTCTCTGTAGGTGACGATGGTCTTGATTTTACACCCAGTGCAGGAACAGTCGCCATTGATGAAGTGCAGAACAGTCGAGTTGCTGCAAATTTAGGAATCAAGTCAGCGGCCGCTGCATCGATTACCGGTTCTGACCTCAACCCAGGTCTGAGTATCTACACAAATATTGCCGACTTAAATAATGGAACAGGGATCGGTGCAACAGCTGGAAACGGACTGGTTGTTCAAAATGGCATCCAGTCAACAACAATTGACCTGGATGGACTAACAACGCTTGAGGATTTGTTCAACGCTTTTAAAGTTGCGGATATTGATTTGGAAGCAGGTATTTCTGATGATGCCAGTGGCCTGACAATTACTAGTCGTCTGAGCGGTGTCGGATTTTCTGTTGGCGAAAACAACGGTTTAAATGCCACGAGTCTTGGCATCAGAACTTTGGCAAGTGCAACGCCGTTGGCAGAACTCAACTTAGGGCAAGGAGTTCCTGTTGATGGAGTCACCGAACTTGATATCACCCGGCGAGATGGCACTGAAATCAGCATCTCGCTGACTGGAACAAAAACGATTCAGGACGTTCTTGATGAAATCAACAGTTTCGATACCGGAAATCTTGTTGCGAGTTTGAACACCACAGGCAACGGAATTACGATCAGTGACAATTCTGGGACTGGATCGTTGATTATCAACGAGAACGCAATTACGACAGCCTTGGGGATCGACGGAACCGTTGATGGAAATGAAGACATTCTCGGAAGTGATGTCGGAGCAGCTTCAATATCGACTTTGTTGAGTGCTCTTAATGAGGGAGCAGGAGTTCCGGTTGGAACTGCGGACTTAATTATCACGCGTCGAGATGGATCAACCGAAACGATTTCCCTGGCAGCTGCAACAACGGTGCAAGATGTACTAACCATCGTGAATGCAGTAGATCCTGGAAATCTAATTTTGACTCACAATGCTTCAACACAGGGATTCACGCTAAATGATAATTCGGGAACCGGAGCATTGACTGTTACCGACAACGTCGTTTCAGCAGGATTGGGAATTAACGATAGCGAAGATGGAATTGTCGATTTCGTGGGCAGTGATACCAACAGACAAAGAGCGGGGGGAATTATCGATCTGCTTTTCAGACTGCGAGATGCCTTGAGTAATGGTGATAACGCCGAACTGGAATCCATTGATCAAAGGCTCAATACTGAACTGGAAGAGTTCAATTTTGCACGCGGGTCTATTGCAGGCCGATTGAGAGCATTAGACGATACCGCCAATGCGATCGCAGATGAAGA
>JAESQE010000568.1 GCA_016765335.1 Planctomycetaceae bacterium | reverse complement strand
GATTCCACAAATTAATAACGCGACCACCAACCATCCGTTGACAAAAGGAATTCCGCCATGAGAAGGTCTGGGCTTTGTTTTTTTTTCTGGCGTCAAATCGTCAGTCATCCTATGTAATCTCCACAGACGTAAATTGACAATGCAAAACATAAAGGCTTAGGGAACTTCTATTAATTGGTACTTCCCCTTGGGTAAGGGGGAGAATGAATTTTTAGAGGTGCTCTTAATTGAAAACTACAGACGCCATTAAGCCTGCCTTTTAATACTGCGTCCCAATTCTTCATGAGCATCCCACAACTGATTGATTATTTCTGGAGTCAATTCGTTGTAGTCTTCATCAGTCAGTTCTTCCAACAGTTGTTGAATTCGGTGCATCCCACCCAAGGCTCGTTTGACAACCCTTTGAGGAGTCATTGAAGGCGGAGCCGCGACTGCGGTTGATGCGGGTTCCTCTGCTGAACCGTCGGTTGAACCAGGACCACGAGCATCTTTGCGATAAGGAGAATACGGCGAGGATTCGCCTGAAGAGGCCCCCACCAATTCGCCCGAATCGGTTGATTCAAAAGGAACTCCTGAAGCAGCATTGCCTTCGGCATCTCTGACCATTTCAGGACTGAAATCGAGAGCTTGCATTGCCAGTGGATCGGGTTGTTCTGTCAAATCTTCGCCATGCACCGAGCGTCTCCAGGCACGCATTTGAGCCACTGTTGCTTGATTCTCTACGGCCCAGCTAAGGCATTCCGCTGAATCGTCCCAGTTCAATGAGACATAAAAGTGAGACCATTTCAGGTTTTCGTACTCACTTCGAACATCATTAAATGTTTCCCAAACTCGCCTTCGCTGAAAAATCTGGTCTGCAGAAAGGCCAATTTGATTGCCAAAATCGGCATCCGTTCGCCCTTTTGCGTATTTCTCTGTCCACTGGGTTGCGCATTCCCCAATGACCCAATTACAGTTTGATAACGCTCCACGCGCCCGTTCAATCAATACTTCTTCTGTTTCAGGAACCTGATCATTCTGGTTCTCAATTTGGCTTTGATCCGAATCAGCCATGCGTCTGTTCTCTTCTCTATCTATTCAAAATCATAAAGAACCATCTTGGTCTACAGTGTGTCATTCCAGACACAACAAGTTAAACTTCGGACTCAATGCATATCATTCCCTGTAACGGGGCTTAATGCCTGCAATTTTTTGCACGACATCGGCCTGAGAAAGATAAACGAGTCACTCTCCCCATCTTGACAGTGAATTTCGTACTTTACCACCGAGATGAAGGGTTTGGAGTACCAGAAGTTGAAAAATCATTGAGTCCGAATTGTCAGAATCCCGAAAACTCCTCTCCCTTTACTTGATTCCCCAGTAGTATCTATGCTAACATTCCGCTACTGACGTGGAAATCCATAACATGCATCAATGAAAAGAGTTATGACGAATTACTGAGGTTTTGGTTGATTTCCTGAGAATTCATTGAGGGTATCGGCGAGATTTGCCGATTATTAGGTTTGTAGCAGCTATTTAGCTAATACAGATAATACCGGTGCGGTGGCCAAGTGGCCTAAGGCGATGGATTGCAAATCCATTATTCGCGGGTTCGAATCCCGCTCGCACCTTTATTAATGAAAAGAAGCCTTGTAGTTATCTACGAGGCTTTTTTCATGCCTTCATTTAAGGGAAGTGCAGACATTTTTTTGGGGGATGCCACACGGGCACCTCGGCTTGGGATTATTCGGACGATATTGCTTAGGTAGTCGGTCCTGAAAAACCATTTAGGATCTAGCATGTTGGGGTAGTGTCTGGGGGTCGAGGTGTTAGAATTTGCAAGGTTTTTACCTGCTCGTCTTCAAAATCTGGCAAATTGAGTCACGTATGAAGCCGAAATCCCACATCTCCTGCGGGAGGGTGAGACGGCCAACGAATCATTGTTTCTTCTTTTCTTTCTTAGTGCCTTAGTGTTAAAAAACAGGAACCACGAAGACTCAAAGACACGAAGAAAATCAGCACAATTTGGTTCCGCAGTCGCGTTACCCTTCTGGGTTTCGCTAACAGATTCAGAAACTCCTGCTCGCCGGATGAGTTTTTCAGGATCGACTAAATAGTAATTGGGGAGCCAGCCGGTGATCGCATTTTTGAGGTTAAGTCGATAAGTTCAAGTCATGAATAATCTCCCGCCCAGTGGGCCAAGCGTTGCTTTGATTCAGATGACTTGCGGCAAGGTTCGGCAACTGAATATCGATAAAGCCTTCGGGCAGGTTCGCATCGCTGCTTCCCAGGGGGCAAACATTGTTTGCCTGCAGGAACTTTTCCACAGCCAGTACATTTGCCAGACTGAAGATCATTCCCGCTTTGCAGAAGCCGAGACAATTCCGGGGCATTTGACGAACCAGCTGTCTCAGCTCGCAGCTGAAAACGGGATCGTCTTAATCGCTTCTCTATTTGAAAAGCGAACTGCTGGTCTCTATCACAATACCGCGGTCGTATTTGATACAGACGGTTCAACGTGCGGCTTATACCGGAAAATGCACATTCCAGACGACCCGCTGTACTACGAAAAGTTCTACTTTACTCCTGGGGACTTGGGCTTTAAATGCTTTGATACAAAATTTGGAAAAGTCGGAGTCTGTATTTGCTGGGATCAGTGGTTTCCAGAAGCTGCTCGGTTAACGGCTTTGTCTGGAGCAGAAATCATTTTTTATCCCACTGCAATTGGCTGGCATCTCAATGAAAAAGAACTGCTCGGGAACAGTCAGCACTCCGCCTGGGAAACGATGATGCGTTCTCATGCGATTGCAAATGGTGTTTATGTTGCAGCGACCAATCGAGTTGGTACCGAAGATGGGATTGAATTCTGGGGAGGATCTTTTTTCTGTGATCCCTATGGCAATTTGCTCAACAAGGGTAGCCAGGAAAAGGAAGAAATATTATTTGCTGAATGTGACTTTTCTTTAATTGATACCGCAAGAATTCATTGGCCTTTTTTGCGAGACCGGCGGATTGACGCTTATGGTCCGATCACAAATCGCTTTGGGGATCAGCCATTTGATGAATAATTCCCGTTCTTCGATCGCGACCCCCAAAAGTCTCGGCTACCACTGGCCTGCGGAGTGGGAATCACACGAGGCAACCTGGATTTCCTGGCCGCACAATCGAAAGACCTGGCCAGAAAAGTTTGATCCCGTTCCCAATTTGTTTTGTGAATTTATTCGCACGGTTGCTCGATTTGAGCCGGTTCATGTTCTTGTTCAAGAGGACATCTCTCGGTCTGTTTGGAATGATGTCTCAGCGATTAAAAACGTTAAGCTGCGCCAAATTACAACGAATGATTGCTGGATCAGAGATTATGGTCCCTGGTTTTTAAGTCACGCCGAATCTCAACAGCAAGCAGTCGTGGACTGGCGATACAATGCTTGGGGGGAAAAGTATCCGCCTTTTGATGCAGATAACCAGGTGCCCGGTCAAATCGCAAAACTGCAATCATTGGATGTTTTTCGACCGGGTCTTGTGATGGAAGCAGGAGCCGTTGAAAATAACGGGGCAGGGGTGCTGATGGTGACCTCGCAGTGCCTGTTGAATCCGAATCGTAATCCAAATGAAAACAAACAGTCGATCGAAAACTTTCTGTGTGAATTCACTGGTGCCTCTAAAGTGCTTTGGCTTTTCGAACCAGGGCAGGGGAGTCTTGCGGGGGACGATACCGATGCGCATATCGATCAGTTAGCACGTTTTGTTTCTACGTCAACGATTGTTGCTTGCCGAGAGGGGAACAGACTGGACGTAAATTATCTCCTACTGGAATGGCTTCACCATCAACTACGAGAACAAACCGATGCCAGCGGAAAGCATTTCGACGTGATCGATTTACCGATGCCTGCCCCTGTTTACCACAACGGGCAGAGGTTGCCTGCATCTTATGCGAACTTTTATGTCGGCAACGGGTTTGTTGTTCTGCCAGAATTTGGTTGTGCACAGGACAAAATTGCGATGGGGATTCTGAAAGATGTGTTTCCTGGGCGAGAAATAATCATGATCAATGCGGTTGATCTCATCTGGGGCCTGGGGGCCTTTCACTGCGTGAGCATGCAGCAGTGACCACAGGGCATTGTCGATCATGAACAGCTTTGGTTAATCTGAAAAGTTTGAATACT
>JAESQE010000567.1 GCA_016765335.1 Planctomycetaceae bacterium | reverse complement strand
TCGCATTCCACGTCCATCAGCAAACATCCTTGAAAAACGTTGAGTTTTGAGTTTTGGCTGAAAGTCCATGTCGTGAATAAGTTCGAATCGTGGCACGTTGGTTGGTACGACTCGCATCTTGGCAATGATTACCAGCGGAACTAAACTCGAAATCATCAAACATGCTGCAATCGGGAATAGAATCTTTGGAAGGTTGGTATTTGTTTTAGGTTCGATACACGAAATGACATCCGCAGTCCCCAGAGAAACTAAAAAATCCTTTGTGCCTTTTTCATGAAACTTTGGGTCTTTTGAATCAATACCAAGAAAGAAACCGTTGGAAGTTGCTTTGAGGAATGGATCAAGGAGAAACAATCGATTGTAAAATTGAGGCAGATTGTTCAGTGCGAACATTCCGAGTAACGCACCAAAAGCAGAGAACAAAATCGTTAATTCGAAAGTGATTGGAACACTTGCTGGAATACTGAAGAATGGCTTTCCGCTGATAATGTATTGGTAGTCGTACGCGTTTGTGAACCACTGTAGGAAGACTGCAACGATTGTTCCCATGGCTGCACAGGCAGCAACAATATACGGCAAACGTGTGGGTTTAATACCAATTGCTTCGTCGATTCCATGCACCGGGAAAGGCACATAGCAATCAAAAGACTTGAAGCCTGCATCACGAGTTTTAGCCGCCGCTTTTTTGAGTGCTGTCGGATTAGGGAACTCCGCCACGTAACCGGTAAGGGTTCCCTGATCTTCGGTGCAACCTTCGGCTTGCGAATCGGATTGTTCAACTGCCGTAGACATCTTGACCTCGTTACCAACTCTTTTGAATTCAGGCGAATGCCATGAAATATGAAGAGCCTTATTTATTGAAAACTTAAATTACTCTATTTTACTTTTGGACCTGATAGATCAAAACTGATCTGCGTTTACTCAATCTCTTGTTCGTCGTGTTTCTCAGGCATCACACCTTTTACTTCCGCCATTGCCACAACAGGCAAGAATCGACAGAAGAGTAAGAACAATGTGAAGAACAAACCAAAACTACCAATTAACATCAGCCAATCGATAATAGTTGGTTGGAAGTAACCCCAACTAGAGGGTAAAAAGTCCCGGCTAAGTGAAGTGACAGTAATGACAAATCGTTCAAACCACATACCAATATTGATGAAGATACAAACAATGAAAATGAACCATGGCGTTCGACGACACCAAGGAATCCAGAACAACTGAGGACTAATGACGTTGCACGACACCATCGTCCAGTAGGCCCACCAGTAAGGACCAAATGCCCGGTTCACAAATGCAAACTGTTCGTACGGGTTGCCGCCATACCAGGCGACGAAGAATTCCATGGCATACGCATAACCAACCATCAGGCCGGTTGCGAGCATGATTTTACACATGTTTTCCAAGTGTCGAATGGTGATGATATCTTTTAAACCACATAAAACTCTTGCTGGAATGAGTAGAGTTGCAACCATCGCAAACCCACTGAATACTGCCCCGGCGACAAAATACGGTGGAAAGATTGATGTATGCCAACCAGGTAGCTGCGAGGCAGCGAAATCGAAACTCACAATAGTATGCACACTCAAAACAAGTGGTGCAGCCAGCGCGGCTAGTAACAGGTAGGCTCGCTCGTATCGATGCCAGCAACGGGCAGATCCAGTCCAGCCGAGTGATAGAATGCCATAGACAAATTGACGGATCGGTTGTGTTGCTCGGTCTCGGAATGTTGCCAGGTCGGGAATCATTCCCATGTACCAGAACAAGATAGATACTGTTGCATAGGTGGAAACTGCAAATACGTCCCAAAGCAACGGGCTTCTAAACTGAGGCCAAAGCAGCATTGTGTTAGGTATCGGGAACAGCCAGAAAAAGACCCAGACTCGACCGATGTGAATCCCGGGAAATAAACCTGCACAAACAACGGCGAAAATCGTCATCGCTTCGGCAGCTCGGTTAATTCCGGTTCTCCAGTTTTGGCGGAAGAGAAACAAAATCGCAGAAATCAATGTACCAGCATGACCAATTCCGACCCAGAAAACGAAGTTGACAATAGGCCAACCCCAAAATACCGGGGACATATTTCCCCAGACGCCAACACCTTGTGTAAACAGGATGCCAATACAAATTCCCAACTGGCCCAATAACGCAACGCAAAATGCTAATGCCACCCAGTAGGCTTTGGGGATGGTATGAATCGGCTTTTCTGCAAGCAGGCAGACATTGTCTGTCACTGATTGATAATCATTATCGCCAGTCACGAGCAGTGCACGCTTGCCTGGTGTTTCCAGGGTCACATCGTAAGGCGTCGTAGTGATGGATGCCATGTTGGTATTACTTCGTATTGATTGAAAAAGAATCAGACTCTTAGATACATATTTTAATTCTGAAGCAGGTTGTTATTCCTGTTCCAGATTCATTAATTACTTTGTTTCAGCTTTGCTTTTTTCTTCATCGTGACCGTGGTGGTCTTCACTGTTTTTGTCATCGCCGTTGTGATGACCTTCACTACCATGACCATGTACTTCGTGAGGTTGCAGGTAGTAACCAGCTTCGAGCCAAGGATGAGGATTACGAATGCGAGCCATGTATTGTGTACGTGGCTTGACATTTAATTCACCAAGCATTGCATAAGATCTTGCGTTGGCGTGGTCCTTGGAAACCTGGCTCTGTTTATCTTGCAGGTTACCAAAACTGATTGCGTCAGTAGGACAGGCTTCCTGACAAGCTGTTTTGACTTCGCCATCAGCCAGCATACGTCGTTCGTTCTTAGCTGTGATTTTTCCGTTTTGGATTCGTTGGACACAGTAAGTACATTTTTCCATCACGCCACGGCTTCGAACCGTAACTTCCGGATTCAGTACAAGTTGAACCAATTCTTTCTCTTCCTTCATCAATGGTTTCGCATTGCTGAAGTAATTGAAGCGGCGAACTTTGTAAGGGCAGTTGTTTCCACAGTACCGGGTGCCGATACAGCGGTTGTAGACCATCTCGTTGAGGCCCTCAGAACTGTGCATCGTTGCTGCAACCGGACAGACCTGCTCGCAAGGAGCATTTTCACAGTGCATGCAAGTCACAGGTTGAGTTGAAACCCCCATGTTGATGGGGTCGATTTCGGTAGTCTTAGAATCTTCACTTTTGAGACTGGTTACAAAGTAACGGTCAATCCGCAGCCAGTGCATTTCTCGATTCTTAGAAACTTGATCTCGGCCAACAACCGGAATATTGTTTTCAGACTGGCAGGATGTCAGGCAAGCACTGCAACCAACACAGCGAGCCAAGTCGATTCCCATGCCCCATTGATATTCATCAGACCATTCATGTTCGGTCCAAAGAGATTCTAATTCTGGGTGATGGACGCGATTTTCAGCAAAGTCTGGAGTCGATTTGAACTCCTTGGCTGTGCCTTCGCGGACTAAGCTACCTACTCGTTTGCCAATTTCTTGCATTCCCGCAACATCGATGGCCCAGTGATCCTGAGTTGTTGCCAGAAGTTGTTTTTTGCCAAGGCTGACGACTTTCACTGCGGTATCGTAGCCAGCAGATGTTGCTGTTATTAGTTGATAGGCGCTGGTTCCAACAGGTTCGATGTCATCAACCAGGCTGCCTCCAACATGACCAGCAGCTGTCCGGCCGTACCCAACGGTGATACCCAGGCAACCATCCGCTTGGCCAGGAATTTGCACAACAGGAACGGTAAGCGATGCTGTTCCGCTCGATTGAGAAATCTGAATTTGGTCGCCATCTTTTACATTAAGTTGGGAGGCGGTGTTCGGGCTGATTGTTGCAACGTTGTCCCAGGTCAGCTTTGTTAAAGACGCTGGCAACTCCTGAAGCCAGGCATTATTGGCGAATCGCCCATCATGCACGCAGTCATCAAGGGAGTAGACAACTTCGAGGCTGCTTTTGTCGCTTTTGGCTGACTTAACCTGTTCTGCCCATGGTGCAAGCTTAGCACTGAGGTCTTCAGTGATAGCCAGGTTTTTAATCGTGAGAAGAGCTGTCTTCGGGAAGAAACCGTCATGAATCGCTTGTTGCCAAACGTTATTCGTTAATCCTTTGACCAGGATGCCAGTGGTTTTTCTTACAATTTGTTGACCGTTTCGTTCGTCCTGTTGCAAAAGAATGGCAAGCAGTTCGATGTCAGAAACACCCTTGTGGAGTGGCGATAGCAACGGTTGACGAATCCCAAGAGATCCGTCCCAACTGCGACCATCTCCCCAGGCTTCGAAGTCATGTGTTTCAGGTACGTACCACTGTGAGGCCAGCGATGTTTCATCATCGTACTGCCCCAGGCGAATTGTGGTTGGCACTTTTGACATCAACTCTTCAAAGTTAATATCTGAAGGGGTGTTGTAAACTGGATTGCCACCCAAAACGATAAGCGTTTCTACGGTGCCGGCGGTGATTTCATCTGCAAGTGACTGAATCGCTTGAGCATGAGTTTGGCGGTCTGTATCTGGTGCGGAAACGGCGGTGACAGTCTTGCCAAGGTTGCCGAGCAAGCTGTTCAGTTGAAGGCACAGGGCATGGACTTCTGGTGGCTGAGATGGCCCAGCAACAAGCAAGCTGCTGCCTTGATTTTTAACCAAGTCGTCAACCATTGCATCCAGGATCTGCCGAGCAGTATCCCCTTTTGCTTCACCTTCGCTGGGAAGTGATCCAGCCAGAGCGCTTTGTACTTTATCTGCCAATTCAGTTAAAAACGCTGAAATGCGAGACGATGCAATGGGAATTCGGTGATCGGCATTTTGACCTAATCGCGTGTAGCAGCTTTCTACAGCATAAGTTCGGTTCATATCCCCTAGTTCTGGAACACGGCTGTTAGACCACTGCTTGACGTGCCGCATTGCTTCGGGGTGATAGTCAAATAAGTCTGAATCCAAGCCAACAATTACTTTTGCCTGATCCAAGTGGTATCGAACCCGAACACGATTCCCGGTTGCAAGCTCTGTACCGAGCAATTCGCGATCTCGTGAGATCGGTTCAAATTCAACCCATTTTGACTTTGGTAGTTTTTTCGCAAGCTCGGCTTTCATGCGGTGCAACGAAGGTGAGGAACTTGCCCCACAAAGTACTCGCACACCCTGACCGCCATTAGCACTTACGGCTTTTAACCAACTGGCTGCAAACTTTTCAAACTGTTGCCAATCCTGAGCAGATGTTTTTCCCTTGGTTCGCTTTCTCAGAACTGCATTCTGATTAGGATCATAAAGCTGTTCAAGAATTCCATCAGCAGGATTACGAGCAATACGATCTGGATCGTACAACTGTAAAACACTGGCTTGCGTGAATGCATCAGTTCCTGAAAACCCCTGGGGGTGATCCGGATTGTTGTCTACTTTGATGGGGCGACCATCGTAAGAAGTGGCCAGTACCCCAATGGCTACGCCAGATCGTTCAAGTAAGGTTGCATACTTAACAGGAACTCCTGGAATACGATTCGCAGGTCGATTGGCGTAGGTGCCAACATTTTCGTCCTCCCAATGACAACCTGTAACTCCAGCAAGTGTCAATGAGGCTCCCATGACCTGTAACCAACGACGACGGGAAACTCCATCAGGCACCAACGATGCAGCTTCGGGAAATTCCCGGTGCAGATACTCCTGAAAAGAAGGCTTATCGTGTAATTCTTCCAGACTTCGCCAGTAGTTAGCCATGGATATCTATATCTTAAAATGAAGGTGTTAGTAAGCGACCAATTGTCTTAGTAAAAATCAAACAAATGCCTTGTTTCAAAGGCCCGTACTCAAAAGGAGACATTAACGATGGCAGGTCGAACAATGATCGCTGGGGTGGATTCCCCGCTCAAGCTGAATTGCTGCACCGATTGCTTCCAGGTCTCCCTCTGGCTCCCAACCCAAATCAGTCACCAACTCAACAGGCCTTAGACTTGCTGCTGGGTTGCGGTGGCATTTCAAACAGAAACCCATGCTTAATGTTGCTTTTTGTTCAACAATTTCCATGCGATCTACACGTCCATGACACGAAACGCAACTCACGCCACGGCTCACATGGGCACTATGATTAAAGTAAGCGTAGTCGGGAAGATCGTGGACACGTCGCCAATGAACCGGTTTATCTGTCGCAGCAGATTCACGAATTGGAGCCAGCTTGGCACTATTAACATGAATACCAATTTTTGTGGCCTGGCCTTCTGCGTCTTTTCCCTGGTGGCAGTTCAAGCATGTTGCCACTGGAGGAACTGCTGCGTGTGCAGCGATTTCGACTGTATTATGACAATACCGGCAATCCATTTTCAGCTCGCCAGCGTGCATGGCATGGCTAAATGGCACGGGCTGCTCAGGTCGATACCCGACATCTGTTGTCATCGGGTGAGATGCAAACGCAAACAGACCACCATAATACACAAGGCCAATACCTAGAAATCCACCTACTGCGGGCAGAAGAGGATTAATCCAGGCTGGGAATTGAAATCGTTTCATAGACCTACTCATCTTAAATCTGACAACTTGTCTGACAACAAGACAATGTTCGACACAAGTGAATCAAAACTCTAACTATACCGAAAGATGTTCGCCGGGCATTTTCTACTTGATGCGAAACGTTTTATCCGCAACAGCAAAGTAATAAAAATGCCCAAAGGCACAACATAAATATCAACGCTTACAATGCAAATATTCCGAGACCGAAATGAAACGGGATCCCGTTAATTCAGGAGCAACTTGCATCGTGAAAATTTGTATTAAATAATAATCTGTTGATTTTGACTATTGAATTCCCATGGAGGACAACTAGAACGTAACTGATTCCAAGTAATTCAATGCGGGGAAGTTAACGATTTAGCCGAAATAATACCATGCGGTAAAATGTCGCACTCAAACTTGAGTCCTGCTCCAGTGACCACAAAACGTTGATCTTCCCAACTGTCACAGATTTTTTTATCAACTCGGTAAAGAGACCGATTCAGTGGGTTGTATTGCAGTTGTAAGCTAAAGGCAAGTCTGTGCCCTGCTCTTCTTTCACAAGGTTGAATATTAGAGAAATTCCCTTCTATGGTCGGTCCTTACATCCCCCCTATCCTCTTTTCCCTGTCTTGCCCTGCCTGTTGCACATTTGGATGAGAAAGGTGTGATAGGCAGAAGGGTCACCAGAATTTCCACCATTCACTGGGTTGCTCATACGGCACCGCGGACTGTGGTGAACTGGGGTATGATCTGAGTGGAAGATTTCCGGAAGTGATTACTTCCATCTCTGGGAGCAGGACGCAACTCAAATCGCCTTCCATGCCACCGCTGGTGTCGCAGAGAATTCGCTGCTTTCGAATCACAACTTTGGGTACACAGACGTGCCCAGAAATAACCGTATGTTGACAATCAGGAGGCAATGCCGCGTCTGCGTAGCTTTTTTCACACAGCCATTGTGGTCGAGATAGAGAAAAATCCTTTTGTCTTAGAATTTTCAATTGTGTTGCAGTTGGTGTATAGGGGTCAAGTCCAGCGTGAATAATCAAATATTGTGGATGTTCAACAACCCAGGGGAGATTTGCCAGAAATATTCGATGAGATTCAGGCAAAGCCTCGTAAAGGGCATCTAAGTCTGCAAAGGGAACATTATAGGACTCAAAAGTAGTCTCCGCACTATAGTGGTCGAGCCATCGGTCGGCCCAATTAGAGTATTCAGGAGCAGGCACAAGCCCTAAAGAGGCAGCCATCGCAAAATCATGGTTGCCTGCCACCGCAGTTGTTCGAGGGTGAAAATCGATGAAATCGTGCACCATATCGAGTGTTGCCCTGGTTTCTGGACCACGGTCAACAAAGTCTCCTGCAAATACAATCCAGCGTTGTTCAAAGTTTGGTGCATCCTGCAATTTGTCTAAGATAATCCCCAGTTTATCAATTTGACCATGCACATCACCAATCACGGCAATGGGACCATCAATTTCGGTAGCCAGTTTCATAGATTGGTTTTCTTGTTCCAGTGTCCTGAACGATTCAGCTCAACAGGACGCAGTTTAGCTCATCTGCGAGTTGAGGGTAAGAGATATTACGCATTCACGTATTTGTTCGTGCGTTGTCTCTTCTCTAAGTCTTTGTCAGTGCAGGGCCACGGACAAGGACGTAACGCAGTTTGTTATTGAGTTTGGTATAAGATTTTAAATCAGCGGTGTCGTTCTTGTGCCGGGTTGTACAAAGTGACTGGCTTGCTCTATGCTGGTGGTTTCAAGTGATCATCAATTTTCAGTATTTAGTATACTGTTAAGACTGAACCTGAGAGACACGAGGTCAGATCTCGGGCATACGATGTTTGCTTGCTGGGTCTAGCATCTTGATTCTCAAGTCTAAAATTTAGTACATCTTATCTTCCGGGAGTAATTACGGAATGACCTCTGCTACGGAACCGCTTAAGGATTTACACCAGCTTCACTTAGATATCGAGCAGGCTCAGGGTGAGCTAAACCGAGGCCCTAAGCAGATCCAGGCACGCAAGCATATTTCCAATAAGAAGGAAACCGCTCTCAAGGAATTTCTGGACAACCTGATTCAGCTTAAGATGTTTGGAGACTCGAAATCTCTTGATCTAAAAACGTTGGAGAATAAACTCGAAAGTTTGGCAGCGAAGCTAAATATTGCGAGTTCAAATCGTGAATTCAACACGATTAAAGATCAGATCAAGGCAGATGAAATGGCTAAGTCTGTTCTGGAAGACGAGTTGCTGGAAGTCTTCGAGCGGATCGATGAAGAATCTGCTAAGAAAAAAGATGTCGAACAACAGGTTGAAGCAGCCAAGCAAGAATCGACGCGTTTCTCGGAACAATTTGCAACCAGGTCCACAGAGCTTGGTCAACATCTGGAGGGCTTGAGCGAAAAGTTGAAAGTTGCTGAGAAGATATTACCATCTGAACCTCTTGCTGATTACCGAAGGCTTGTCTTCAAAAAGGGAGCCAAGGCGATGGCGAAGCTTCGGGGAGGCGCTTGTAGTAATTGTTTTGTTTCGATCACTGCTCAGCAGAAAATCCTTATTAACACTGGCGAATATGTATTCTGCACCAGCTGTGGTTCGCTACTTTATAGTGATGAATAGAGTCGGCAATACATAGTCGGCGATACCAGATGTTATGGAACCAGGAGGTCGCAGGATATGGGGCATCATCAGAAATCTTGGTTTGGTTCTGCGTTCAGTTTCCTCTTTCGTCGCAAGTTGCCGATGGAGACAGAGACGTCCCTGTTTATTCTGGTCAGTGTTCTTGATGTTTTGATGACATGGTTTTTGATTAGCCGAGGTGGCTTTGTCGAATCGAACCCTGTGGCTGCATTCTTTTTGAATCACTGGGGAAGAAAAGGCTTTGTCGCATTTAAGTTTATCTGCGTGCTTGTTGTCTGTGTTACAACTCAAGTGATTTATACCAAGTACCCTCGATTAGCCAGTATGATTTTAGGTGCAGGAGTATTGGTCGTTGGAACCGTTGTTGTTTACAGTTTGACTCTTTATCTAAAACATGGGGGCAGTCTTCCCTTCAGTGCTTTCTAAAAGCACGGCTTTGATTTGAATTCAGTAGAGACTATCTAGAAGAAATTACATGTCACCTGTTATCTTGCCTTGCTCGCTTCGTGATACCGTTGAAAAGCATAATCAGGCCCATCTCCTCAAAGACTGGGAACAGCTCAACGATGCTTCCCGTACCAATCTACTTCAGACGCTGCAACAGATAGATTTTCCGGAAGTCTCACGGCTGATTGAACTGGCGTGTGATCAGTCGCAAGGCGACGCGTTAGATCTTGCAGATCGAATTTCTCCACTTCAGCGGGTTGTACGCCTGCCTGAATCAGATGCTGATGAAAAAGCATGGAATCAAGCCAGGCAGCATGGCCAGGAAATTCTCGATTCTGGGCGAGTCGGTGCAATCCTGGTTGCAGGCGGTCAGGGGAGTCGGCTTGGGTTCCCGCACCCCAAAGGGATGTACCCGATTGGCCCGGTGACTGACCGGACGCTGTTTCAGATATTTTTTGAGCAACTGCTGGCGTTGTCGAATCGGCACAATATTTCTATCCCGTATTTCATTATGACCAGTGATGCAACGCACGACGAAACCGAACAGTTTCTGCAAGAGCATAGTTGGTTTGGCTATCCCCCTAGTGATGTCTATCTTTTTCGTCAGGGTAAACTTCCAGCTGTGGATGCTCGTGATGGGAAAATCCTTCTGTCTGCCCCAGGCGAAGTTGCTATGAGTCCCGATGGTCATGGCGGAATGTTGCAGGCGATGAAAAAGGCTGGGTTACTCGAACAGATGCAGGGTCGAGGGGTCGAATATTTGTACTATCATCAGGTGGATAATCCTTGTGCCAGTCTTTGCGATGCCTCAATGCTGGGCTTTCATGTTCTCCAGCAGGCCGAGATGAGTACCAAAGTTGTCTCCAAGCGATCCGCTGATGAAAAGGTGGGCATTGTCGCCCAGGTTGATGGTATGCAGCAGATTATTGAATACAGCAATCTGGATGAAAAGTTGGCAGGTCAAGTTGATGATCAAGGGCGTTTGGATTATTGGGCTGGAAACATTGCGGTTCATATTTTTAATCGCTCGCTTCTTGAAAAGCTAACTCAGGCAGATCAGAAACTTCCGGTGCATATTGCTCGCAAAAAAGTGGAGCATATCAACGCAGACGGGGAACAAGTCTCGCCTGACTTGCCCAATGCGTATAAGTTTGAGCAATTCATTTTCGATGCCATTCCCCAGGCAGCCAATCCGCTGGTAATCGAAGCAGATCGTCATGCGGGATTCAATCCCGTTAAAAATGCAACCGGTGAAGATTCTCCCGAAACGGCTCGCGCTGCAATGAGCCTGCTTGCAAAGAAATGGTTGGAAGAAGCGGGAGTCAAAACTCATCCTGAGGCAATTGTCGAAATCAGCCCTTTGGTCGCTCTCGAAGCGAATGATTTGCAAACGCTTACACTGGGTGTTCAACAACATGAGCGCGAAGTGCTTATTGTTCCAGATGACGATAGCTGCGAATAGGAACCGTCAGTTTGGGGAACCTCAATTAATTCAAAAAAACATTGCAAGCAGAGGGTAGACATTCTTGTCTGCTTTGAATTAAAGCAGGCTCAAACGACACTGACACCGAATGTCTGTGCCCCCCCTGACCTGCCCCTAATTTATGTACCAGGTGTTATGAGGGTTTGGATTGGGTAAGTTGGGTTTGGTTTTTCGGTACTTTTATGGAATTGT
>JAESQE010000566.1 GCA_016765335.1 Planctomycetaceae bacterium | reverse complement strand
TTGCATCGTGCCGGCAATCAGAATCGTGCCCACCAGACACATGAGTTGGCGCAGAGCATATTTCATCGTAGATCTCCTTTGAATTTTTGCTTCCCATTGGAATCGATTTTGAAAACCAACCAGTCTCGCAACGATGACTATTTGGCCCAGTCATAAGTAAAAGCCGGACTGCAGCCCGAGGATCAAGCCGATTGATAGAGTTTCTCTATTCCGTATGATCAGTTTTGATATACGGAATGATATCGTGTACTGATTCAGTGTCAATATGGTTTGACATTAAATAACTGACGAAGCAGAATTATTTCTTGGGCAGTGGCAATGAGAAGGTGCTCGATGATCAGTTGAGATATGGCAAACATGGCGCATCGCATTGGACATAACGAAAACAGCAGGTACAATTCTCTTGCTCGCACCTGATACGCATTCGCGTATTTGTTTGCGCGTTGAACGTTTCCTAAATCCTTGTCAGTACAAGACCACGATCGATCACGCAGCGCAGGTTTCAATTGAGATTGGTATGAGTAAGTTAGTCAGGAGTATCGCGTAGTCACTTGGCTTGGGTGTTGGCTCAATAACCAAGGTCATTTTCAATACATTTTTGGCAGGCAATAAAAAAAATGGTAGCTACTTCATTAGACAAAGCCTTTCATTTAATTGAAGCCCTGGCTGTTACCAATCGTGAGGTGACATTGACGAGTCTTGTGAGTGCATTGGGGTATCATAAGTCTACAGTCCATCGGCTTCTACAAGATTTAGTTGAACTCGGCTATGTTTGCCGTGTTGATAAAGGAAAATATCAGATTACAGGAAAACTCCGCAGGTTAGCTCTGGGGAAAATTGATGACGTTTTGTTGGAGTCTGCAAGTCCTTATTTGCGAGCACTTCATAAGCAAACTGGTGAGACGATTAACCTGGGAGTCTTGCGTGGGGTGAATATTCGTTATCTTCAAGTGATTGAAAGCAAACATCCCCTTCGCCGTATGGTCGAAGTCAATAGTAAAGACCCCTTCTACTCGACAGCTTTGGGGCGAGCAATCACTTCTCGCCTCAGCGAGGAAGCTTGGGATGCCCTGATGGCACAAACGGAACTTGTGGCGAGAACGCCACAAACAATCATTGATCTACAAGAGTTGCGTAAGATTCATAATCAAGCCCAGCAAGATGGCTATGCGACAGAGAAAGACCAAAATGATATCGGTATCACTTGTGTGGGGGCGCCGATATTGGAGGGAGATGAAATTATAGCTGCCATCAGTATCAGTGCTCCAACTGCTCGCGTGGGCGGAGACTCTCAAAAAACATTAATTGATGCCGTCCTGCAAGCTGCAAAGCAAATTTCTGATCAACTTTCATCATAAACTTCTGGAAATTTGACAGAGAATTCTCTCTTTGCCAACCGCCGGGTGCCACTGACGAATAATGACAAAATTGGGTGCCACTGGCTCTGCCAGTGTTCGTTGGGATTTCAAATAAATTGTGGGAAGAACCCACTTTGATTAACGAAACAGTGATAATGGTTCACGTACAATCATTACAGTAACGACCCACTCGATTAATTTTCGGAGAGTATTGATGCGACGAACAACAAAGAGATTCTCGGGATTGCGAGATGACACAGATCATTTGATGGTCTCCAGAGAAAATCTGATCCCATTGATATCCGTGAACACCCAGTATGTGGTAGAGTAATCGTTGGGGCATGATTGATTTCGACTTGCTGATTTTTGTGGTAAAAAACCAGATGAGACAGTCATGCCCTGCTTTAGTCAAGCGAGTAATGTTTGCAAAACGTCACCAGGCAAAACACGCATTAACCGGATGAACCGAAATTATTGTATTGATCACTCATACGATATACATGATACAAAGTATAAGGTTGAACGCGACTGTGCATTAACAACTACAGACAATAAGCGACTTCTGTTTTACAGTACCGGTCACATAGATGACAATTTCTGCGGTGAATATGATGAACATCATGAATACTTAACTGAAACAGGTTATGTTTACGATTTTCAGGTGGAGTGTAGGCATAACGATTTGTTTTGTGACGTTATTAAATACGCAGCTATAGAATGCGATTTCATTGTCATAGATACCAATGGAGTATTGTTTCAGCCTGATGAAGTAGATCCAGACATCATAGTCTTGTAATCTCTGCAACAATAGCAACTGAACAACCCCGGTAGAATTATCTGCCGGAGTTGTTTACTTCGGATTATGATGACGATGGTCGGCTGACGAAGTTGACGAATCCGGAGGGGGAAGTTACTTCGTTTTCGTTTGATGCGGCTGGGAATTTGGCGTTGGTTGTGAATCTGAATAGTGCCTCGGCCACGCTGACTTCTTTTGCTTACGGGTTTGATGGTGTCGGGGATCGCACGGGCGTTGTCGAAGCCAATGGCAATTACGCCAACTGGAAATACGATGGTACGAATCAGCACGGGGCGGATCATTACTACTCGGCTTGGTCGTGGAATACGCTGACGCTGCCTCAGTGGGAAATTGCGACCGCTGATGATTGGCATCTGCTGTCTGTTGATGCGTTGGCAACCTACTCGAATCGCCAAGGCTGTCGGGTTACCTCGCCCCACTATTTACGATGTGTTGAGGCGGCATCTCGGCAGATAATTAAGACCTTCATTCTCAGTCGTGTGCAGCAACATTGCAAAGTTTGAAATCGCCAAAGGCGAATTCATGAACATTACCGTATTCAAATCAAAGGGGCGAACAAACTACGTTTGCCAATGGACTGACCCAATCACCGGGCGAAAGAAGACCCGCTCAGCACGAACCAAAAGAAAACGCGATACAGAACGCTTTGCGGGGAACCTCAAACGGGAACTGGTCAACGGGACGTACTACGAAGATATCCGCATGACGTGGGAGGCCTTCCGAAAAAGATTTGATGAGGAATACTTATCAACACATCCTGAATCGACATGCAGACGGTATCGAACTGCATTCAATTCATTGGAACGAATCATCAATCCAAAGATGCTTTGCAGTTTGAACGAGGCTGCAATCAGCAAGTTTCAGGCAGGCATGAGGAGGCTGAAAAATGCCGAGGCAACCATCAAGGCAAATCTTGTCCTTTTGAAGGCGTCTCTCGCATGGGCGGTCGAGCAAAAGTTTATCCCGGTTGCTCCCAAGATACGGATGCCGAAACACGCCCCATCGATGAAAGGGCGACCAATCACACTGGAAGAGTTTGAGCGTCTGATAGATAAAGTTACGTTATTAGCTCAAAGACGCCTGCTGAGTGGGTATTCCTGCTCAAGGGGCTGTCGTGGTCCGGTTTGCAAATCAGTGAAGCGAGAATCTTCACTGGACTGACGATAGTGATCTGTGCGTCGATTTTTCGCAGGAATTCCCGATGCTAGTAATCCAAGCTCACGCACAGAAATCAAAACAGTACGAACAAATACCAATCGTCCCAGACTTTGCAGAGCTATTGCGGTCAGTCCCCAAGGAAGAACGAACAGGCTACGTGTTTAATCCCATTCCGAAACGCAACAGGGGAACCAGGCTACGTTCAGATACAACATCAACACTGATTGCACGAATTGGTAAAGCGGCTGGGATACTTGTCGGGGAGTCACTTTCAGGCAAGAAGAAACACGCATCAGCTCACGACCTGATACCAAACTCAATTAATACTTGCGTGAAGCTCTCGCTCGTGGCCTTGTACTGACAAGGACTTAGGGTATGTTCAACGCGCAAACAAATATGCGAATGCGTATGAGAAGGTCTTTCGGTTTCCGATGGTCGCGTAAACTGATGCCGGCTGACCTAAAGGAAATCATGCGACATTCATCCATTCAAACCACGATGGACTTCTATGTTGGCAGCAATGCAATCGAGACTGCAAGGGGTTTGTGGGGATCCTGCTAACACTTTGGCTAACAGTCTCCCTAAAGCTGAAAATTTAACTGCTGGTTTTACGCCATAACCTGTTAATAGATAACAGGTTAAAAATGGGGACGCAGGGATTTGAACCCTGGACCTACCGATTAAAAGTCGGGACACAACCGCCGGTGACTATCGGACTAGGGTGGTTATACCCTACAGGCGTAGTTTATTGTGACGTACCGGTGATGATTGGATAGGCGTTGATTTAGCGTCTGGAGGTCGTCGCTGGGTACCAGATTGGGTACCAGTTTTGATGTTTCGTGGCAGCGTCAGTTAACACCCCTGGCTAACACCCCTAGTGATCATTCTGTATTTTCTTTGTAATTGAATTAGTACAATAAGTTTTCGGCATTCTGTGCGTGGCCACATTGTACCGAAGGGAGCATTAAAATCTGTCCATTTTGTGACTTCAAACGGTGGCACCATTCCCAATCATGAGCTGGGGTTCCCTGAAAATGCGTTCCCCAATAGCGTGGGGTTCGAGAATCCCAGTACATCAAGCATCCTGTTCCACAAAAATCTACGGACATAGGGGCTGTGCCAAGCACACGTAGTTCCTGTGGTGCTTCATTGTCATCTAGCCAGCCGCCGACATATCGAGATGGTTGGTGACGACTTCGGTAGCAACCAGAAACTGCCTGGGGAGGAATAAAGCCCTCAAGAGCCACTTCAAATAATTTGTGTCCAGCATTCACGGGGACAATAATGTCATCTTCAACAACCCAATGAATATCGCCACGCATTTCTGAACGCAAGCGATTGCAGGCGTGCGACATGAACTGAGCAACCTTTTCACGCCTTTGCTTTTCATTCTCATAGACAAATTGGTGAGAAAACGGGATAATTTGAATCGAACCGAATACGAGAGTATATCTATTTGCTTCTTTTCGAATCATTTCTTTTATATGGACATCAGAGGAGTTGTCCAGGATGGTCAGGTCAATGGGGTGTTTTGTCCTAATTGACTTTACAGAATTGGCGAGGCAAGACATCCATTCTTTGAACAAATCAGGCACCCTGCCAGAGAAAATAGATCCCACACTAACCCGTGCATTTAGCTTTCTTATTTCAGGAAAGTACGGAAGTTTTATGTTTTTATCTTTCTTGTGAGTTTGCGACGACCAGGAGTCAGAGCGTTGCCTGTAATTAAGCACGGCGTCACTTCTCTGAGGCTTCCCTAAGCGGCTCCCTCTAATTGCAAGATCCCAGTCCCACATGGTTCTAAAATTGTCCTGCCACCGGCCTGAAGCCATAAATGCATGTCGGTTCCATAATGCCGAGGTGTTAACAAAATTGTTTCTCCAAATGTCGCTATCATCCCAGTCGGGAATTCCCCAAAAAGTATCATGGTCCCCAAATGCTTGAGCTGAGCAATATGAAAAAGGAGTGTCCTCTTTCATCGCTTCAAGGTGTTTTTCGACAAAGTCTGGAGGAAAGATGTCATCACCGTCTAAAAATGTGATAAAATTTCCAGTTGAAGCATCAGCCCCTGCATTTCGAGCTTCACAGACACCTTTGTGGTGTGGGGTGGCAAGCACTTTAACCCCATGGCCTTTGTATTGACTTGCGACATCCAGGGAGTTGTCATAGCTACAGTCATCGGAGTAAATCACTTCGCAAGCAACAGTCTGAGACAGTGCTGACTCCAAGGCTTCAGCAAGGTATTTGGCGTTGTTTCTTGCAGCAATAATTATTGATACCGTTTTTTTTGATAATAATTTATCTAATCCTGTGCCGTGCTCAGCTTGATGCGCACCGTTCCCGGCAAATATGGCAATACCACCCATGTTGACTCTCTTTATTTTCTTAAGATGCTGATCTTGCAGTTTGGCAAGGCTGCCTGAAGATGTTCTAATGATCGGCTGGAGAGAGTGTTTTCTGTCAGAAAAAGTTCTTCTAAGCTGTTACATTTCTCTAATAACTTAATCCCCTGGTCTGTAATTTTCGTGTTGCAAATATTAAGCCATTTCAAATCCGGCATTCGAGACAGATGCAAAGCGGTGGCATCCGTCGCACCGGTTTTTGACAGGTTCAACGTTCTGATAGAGACCATGTTTTCAAGAATATCTAATCCTTGTTCAGTAATATCATTCCCTTGCAGTGAAAGATATTTTATTCCGCTTAGGTGACTCAAGAGATTCAGTTCTGAATCTGTAATACTGGCGTTTACAAATTGGATATCAGTTAATGAATTGGATTGAACGAACAGCTCAACATGAGATCTCTCAGCTGGCGATCTGTAAATAACGAATCGATTCAGGTGATTCATTTGAGATGAATTTGAATGAGGCGGAAGCGTAATTGAACTCAGATTTCTAAAGAGTACTTCGACAATCTGAAAGTCTGCTTTGGGTAAATTTGAATAATCTTTGACTTCAAATTTGTTGTTGCCACTCATGACAACAAGCGTCCCTCCAGAATCCAGGATACCTTGTATGAGGTCTTGCCCTTGGTTTGTCACCTGGCTTTCGGTTGCTGAGTTAAACTTGGTAAGAGCAACCGGCTCGTTGCCGGCTTGTTGCCCATTCATGTTTTGCAAATTACTTCCGGGGTCTTTTACGTTATAGAATGTAAAAAGCAGGCCCAACAAAGAAGCCAGAACAATGGTGCTTATGATCGTTGTTTTAGAAGCTTTAGATGCTGGTTTCTCACTTGCTGTTTGTGGTAGCTCGACCGTTTTGAAATGCATATCCGTTTCGTTTGAAACGAATTTCAAGCGTTCGGGAACCTTCTGGTCAGTGTTCGTCAGGTTTTCCGACAATAACACATCGATGGCTGAGATGACCTCTGCCATATTCTGAAACCGCATTTTAGGTGATTTCTCAGTCATTCGTTTTAAGAAAAACCACACCGGAACAGGATGGTTGGGCAAAATCGGCACCGGCTCTTCTCGATGAGCTAATATTTGATCGACTATACTTGCTGACGGGAAGATCGGCTTACCGGTTAGCAAGTAATAAAGCGTGCATCCCAGACTGTAGATATCAGATCGTTGGTCAGCGATCTTGAGATCCTTTGCCTGCTCAGGAGACATAAAGCTGACTGTTCCCATAATGCAATAGCTCTGTGTGATATCGTTGGTTTCGACAAGTTCATCTTGGATGTAAGCCATCCCAAAATCTAAAATTCGAATCTCGCCCTCTCGCAGCAACATAAAGTTAGACGGCTTAATGTCCCTATGGATGACATTTTTACGATGGGCATGCTCAAGCCCTTCTGAAATTTTACGAAGAATTTCAAGGGCCTCTGTCAACCCGATCGGCCCGTTACGCTTAATGAGATCCTCAAGGTTAAGACCATCGCAATATTCCATTGCAAGGTAATACAATCCATCGACAATATCGGCATCCAATGCCTTCACAATTGCAGGATGATCTAAAGTACCTGCAATTTTCATCTCTCGCTGAAACCGTGAGATAAAGGTATTTTCACTGGCTCGTTTCTTGTGAAGGACTTTCAGGGCCACTGTAGAATTCAATAGTTTATGATAAGCCTTGAAAACAACACCGAATCCCCCAGAACCAATTTCTTCTTTGATTTCGTATTTTGCTTCTAATGGAGTCAGGTCATAATCAATCAATGATGTTCGATTTTTGGGTAATGGAATTATCCCATCTTCGATCAAGTCACTGAAATTTGCGGGTATCGTTGGAGTCTTTAAATTAATCAGAGATGGTACTGTTGCGACTTGTGTTGACATTTCTTTTTTCACCTGCTCAATGTCAAAATCAATACGATTAACCTGCTCCATTCTTGATCGACAAAATTCACAGGTTTCCATGTGCTCAAAGAATTCAAGATCTGATTTAGAATCCGTGTTCGATTCTAAGATAATCTGAAACTCTATCTGATTTGGACAATTATACATTTTCGGCTATTCCCATGTCTTGAGCGAGTGCCCGAACCTCTTCAATTAATCGATGTTTGATTTTTGATTTCCACATTCTGACCCAGGTCACTTTTTTATTTAATGCTGAAGCGACTTTCGTATCTTCTATTTCTTCTAGCCATGTTTGCTCAAACGCTTGCCATTTATCTTTTGTGTACAATGGCTTAATATTTTCGAGACCCGTTTTCAGTATCAGTTCATGCATTCCAGTAATAAACTCTGACTCACACTTCCCTGCTTGAGAAACAAGGAGATGATGATTATCTCCGCTTCGTTCTCTACTATAATTTTCCTTCGAGAGACCTTTACATTTTCGATACACCTCATGCTCAACACTTTTAATTAACCAGCTTCTGAATCTACCTTTTTGAGGATCGTATTGAAATTTGGGAAGATAAATGTGTAAATCACGAAAGACATTCTGGCAAACATCTTCTGCATCAATCTCTTTCAGGCCATGACGTAAGCAGACTCTTTTTATGAGCGGATAATAGACCGCAACAAAATCAGTCCAAGCCGCTTCGTTTGAAGTCTTGCGTAGTTTGATTAACAAGCTTGGTTGAGTAGTTGGCCACATCGTGATTCAATCCAGAACTTCTTGGTGAACTTTATTCAATGACTCACTGTACCTTGTCTTCCAGTTGAATTTCAACACTCTTGTCTCCCAGGCAGATATAAAGCGAGTCTGCGTTTAATGGCTCTTGAGATTCACCATAAAAGGCCAAGTGTTCAGATTGGTAAGCTCCTTCGGAATCTACCACAATATTGATCTCACCTTGCTTGACCTGAATATAGGATAGATACCTTGAGTGCTTTTTTATAATCTGGTTGACTATAGAAAAGTCTTCAGAAAGCTCGCATCGTAAGCATGGATTTTGCTGGCTACACTCGCATTTCCACTGATTAGCCATGACCATCTATCTCAATCCCCTCATCTGAAATGACCCCTAAGAAAAAACGTATCCTTAATTAAGCAGTAGGAATCTTCCTCGACTGAATATTAAAAAAAACTGAATTTTCTCGCTATCTCCAAAAACAACATGACCACTGTGGACATGACGTTCCTGCACAAACCTCACGTGTCAGAGAGGGTAATAAGTTGCGACAGTCGATGATGACCAATTCTGCAATATGCCAGACAAGCCCAAGTAACCCACACAAGCAATAGGCATTGGTTGAGCATCACTTAATCTTCACCCCAAGCTGCCGCAATTTTCGCCAACTTGCTTTTGTATCGTTCAGTATGCTGTTTGATCTTTGGTGTTCGAAGGAGTTGCTCAATGACTTGCTTGGAACATGCTTGGGGCCGAAGTAAGCCCCATCGACTTCCACTTCTCCCTGGAAAGGAGATTGTTGTTCACAAAACTGAGCGATTCGTCGTCTCAGTTTGATGTAAATATCATTGATTCTTCTTACAGAAAGTCCCGTTAATTCAGCGGCATCGGTTGCCGTCAAATCCATTGCAAAAGCCTTGAGCAGTTGCCGAAATTTAGCCTCTGCGATTCGCGAATTTTTATAGTAACGATTCTTGCCTGTTTTCATGGATAAAGTCTAACAAACCATACCCTGGGCGTCCTAATCCCCCTATGTAAATTACGGCGAGTCATCCTTAGTGATCGTGCAATTCGATATCGATTGCCAACCTCCTGGCTGGGAGGCCGTGATAAAAACTAAAAATAATACCGGCCTTAAGTCCGAATTTCTCCGCAAAAGTCTGGTTATCTCCGATAGTTGATCAGACCTGAATTATTCCCCTCAAATTCTCTCAGGGGATCGCTACTTTATGCCCATGTCGGTCGAGGCACAGTTGCCCGACACTCAACCAATCCAAGACATGGGGATAAAAAAGATGGCAGATATCGAATGTGGTGAAGTAATCAGCGGAGCAAGCTACACGCTCCCGGAATTCATGCGACGCACCGGCATGAAACGCGATGCAATGCGAACAGCTCGCAGGAATGGATTACAGGTCAGTTACCTGCATGGGAGAGCTTTTGTACTGGGAAAGCATTGGTTGGATTATCTCGAAGCCCAAGCCAGTCATCAAGCGTAGCGGTTTCTAATTCTAGCGATGTGCATGGGAAACGCCCCAAGATTACGACAACTAGGGGATTCTTCCAATCCTGACGGATTTATCGAGCATCGACAGGTGAAGGATAAAGACAATATACGGCATCTTATAACCAGTATGCCTGTTTCGTGTTTGTCAAGAAAGACAAGGAAATGGGTAATGAAGAAGAAGCAAAAAAGAGGCGTGCGGAAGCGTTCTCTGACACGGCATTGGTTTGAAAAAGAGATCTCATGGGAAGATCTTCAGGACAATACTGTCAGTGACCTGACTTGTAAACAACGGCCAGAAAACGTAGCGCCCGGCGGTGAGTGGTAAATTGGAATAAAAGTGTAGCGCCCAGATGACCACCTGTCTTGTTTTTGTCAGACTTTCTGTTTTCAGAAAGTTCTGACTTTAACC
>JAESQE010000565.1 GCA_016765335.1 Planctomycetaceae bacterium | reverse complement strand
CTTTTGCAATCTTCTAAAGGGGTCGCAGCTGTTGACGTGACTTCTGGAGAAACGAAATGGGAATATCTCGATGGAGCATCGACGATCCCTTCGTTAACAATTCAAAATGAAATCGCCTATGTTCCTTCACACGGTTTGACTGCAATCAGACCCGGTATCAGTGATCCAAAGACACCGAGAATTGTTTGGCAAGCCAGTCAGCTGGCTCCAGCTTCTGCCAGCCCGGTTGTGTTTGGAGATCGCGTTTATGTTGTGAATCGAGCCGGGGTTGTGAGCTGTGCCAGCCTGGAGGCTGGCAAAAGAATTTGGCAAGCACGCTTAACTGGCCCATTCAGTTCAACCCCGATCATTTCAGCAGGCCGCATGTACTCAGTTAATGAACGTGGCTTGGCTGAAATCATGAACCTGGGTGTAGAGCAGGGAGAAGTCATTAGCTCGCACGATTTCAAAGACGTCTTCCTGGCAACTCCAGCTGCATCCAACGGAGCATTCTACATCCGAAGTGATCAGCATCTGTGGAAAATTAAATAATGTCTTCGTGTCTTTGAGTCTTAGTGGTTCAACTTTATTTTTTTGCCACCAAGGTTCAAGGAATGATCGTCCCCCTAATTATTCACCTCACAGATTTGTACAAACTCTTATGTTCATGAATTTGCTGGCTGTTGGAATTGGTGGGGCAATCGGGGCGATGTCACGCTATTTTCTTACAGGCTGGATGCAGCAGAAATTCCCACAATTTGAACCGGCAGGCACTTTATTTGTGAATGTGCTGGGCTGCTTTTTGATTGGCCTGCTGGTCACATTAGAAGTCCAGGGGTATCTGAATCAGGAAAACGTTCGAGCCTTTGCCATCACTGGGATACTTGGTTCACTGACGACATTTTCAACCTTTGGCTATCAAACGGTTGTTCTGGCTCGTGATCAAAATATGAACCTGGCAATATTCAATGTCGCCAGCAATCTGCTTTTAGGTGTCGCCGCCGTTTTGCTGGGGATGATGGCAGGCCGCCTGCTTGATTTTTGATTTTCTTTCGGAGCACAGACATTGCTGTCTGTGACGCTGTGCCCCACAGAGATCATAGCCATTTGAAACAAAATGCAAAGTGCATGATTACAAATGAAAAAACGATCACTCGTTAAAAAGAAAAGGAACTTGCCTCATTGGACGTTGGGGAAAAGTCTCTACTTTGTAACATTTCGGGCAGCTTCTACTTCGTTTACTGATGAGGAACGGTCTATTGTTCTCCAACATCTTCGGGAGGGAGAGGATAAATATTACATGTTGGCATCTTTTGTCGTAATGCCTGATCATGTGCACTTATTAATTAAGCCGCTTCCTCCTTATGAATTGTCCCGGATTATGAAGGGAATTAAAGGAGTCTTTGCCAGAAAGGTGAATCTTCATCGGAATTCTAAGGGAAAGATCTGGCAGGATGAATCTTGGGATCGGATCGTTCGGGATGAAGACGAGTTCCACGAAAAATTGACGTACATTGCCAACAATCCGGTGAAGAATGAGCTTGTCAAACAGATTGAAGATTATCCTTTTTGGTATTACAATGCGGAATTTGGTTGAAGGGATTCCCAATTTTATTTTATTTCACAATGACGTTTGACACAGACAGGAATGTCTGTGCTCCGTTTAATCTCGCAGGGAACTCTGTGCATCGCTAAATCTGCACAACTACTTCACTTCTGGTTTTCGGCCTGCGAGAATTTGGGAGATGTGCATCACTGCAATCGGTTTGTTTTGTCTGCGGATTAAACCATCCATGTGCATCAGACAAGACATATCTCCTGCGGTCATGACTTGAACGCCTGCTTGTTCGTGGTCGAATATGCGATCATTTCCCATCATGCAGGAGACGGCTTCTTCTGCAACTGCAAACGTGCCTCCGAACCCGCAGCATTCATCCTTGCGTTTCAGATCTGCTAATTCGATATCCGAAACCAATCCAAGTAAGTTACGAGCTTTACTGAATTCTTCAGTCATGACTTCGCTGCATGAACCAAGTCTTAATTCACGAAGGCCATGACAACTTTGATGCAATCCAACTCGATAAGGAAAAGAAACATCCAGTTTCGTGATTTTGAGCACATCAGTAAGAAAGGCGCAAAGTTCGTAGGTGTTTTTCTTCACTCGCAGGTAAGCATCATCTTGAGGAATTAAATCTGCGTAATGATTAACGATCATCGAAACGCAACTTCCCGATGGGCAAACGATGTAGTCGTACTGTGCGTACTTCTCGACCAACTTTTGTGCTAAGGGGCGGGCATCATCCCAGCAGCCGGTATTTGCCATCGGCTGACCACAGCACGTAGGCTCGCTTGGTACTTCTACGGTGCATCCATGAGATTCCAGCAACTCCAGGGTTGCCCAGGCAACATCCGGATAAAGTTGATCGATATAACAGGGAACAAACAAAGCCACTTTCATCAAATCGTCTTCCATATTCAAATGAATTATTCGCACAATGCGTTTTATTGTTGCTTACAATAGATAGATTTTAGCAATTTCACCACTCAATGCGTTATTCAACTTCATGTTGTAAGGGATAATTCGGCAATGAACACGAAAAACTGGTGAATTTCAGATGCAACTCGTTGCTGTGAGTGGGGAAATTAGAGTATTCTAGGTGACTTATCAATAACTCCGCTTTTCCAAAGCATGGATATCGCACCAGTCTTTTTCTGATTGTTTAATATCTATTCCTTTTAATATGTGACGACTGAGGGCAGCAATTTGTTAGCCGGACCATTATTTTCTCGCGAAGCGTTAACCGCACCGCGTCAGCTGAAATCGTATGCTATTCGTGCGGGTTATCTGTTTGCATTTTTCGTGCTGTTGTACACGGCATCGCAAGCAACCTTCGGCTGGCAGCAGTATCGTAGCATTGGTGCGACTGCAAAATTTGGCGCTTATATTTTTCAGATCTTTTCGTTTGTTCAATTGACGCTTTTGCTTTTTGCCAGTCTCTTATTTTCGGCAGGGAATGTCGCTTCTGAAAAAGATCGGCGCACGCTGATTCTGCTGTTGATGACCGACTTAAAAGATCGAGAGTTAGTCGTTGGAAAACTGTTGGCCAGTCTACTCAATGTTTTTGTTTTGCTGTGCTGTTCGATTCCGTTGTTTGTTTTCGTGCGTGTGCTCGGAGGTGTGAGCCTGATACAAATTGGTTGGGCAATCGCGATCACAGCAGCTGCAATCTACGCAGCTGGTAGCTGGGGTGTGTTTGTTGCATTCTGGAAAGAAAAAACTTTTCAGACACTCGCGATCAGTTTACTGGGAATGGTCGCTTTTCTTGCTGTGGTGGAAATGGTTACCTTTGCAGTCGGTGCGAATTCGACGGCGGGAATCTGGATCGGGGCACTCGATCCTTATCGTGCATTGGCTGAGGTGGTCAGCCCGTTTTCCACCGGACGCATTAATCATATCAGCGATCTGTCACTCTGGAATACGTTTGGTGTTTTGGTTGGATTGGCGGTCTTTTTGAATGTGGTGACGATTTTTAATTTACGCCGCTGGAACCCATCTCGTTCTGTTTTTATCTCGGTGAAAGAGAATGAAGCGGGTGAAAAAACACGTAATGCTCGTAATGTTTGGAACCACCCAATCATCTGGCGAGAAATCATGACGCGAGCTTATGGGCGAAAAATTATATTGATCAAGCTGGCTTACGTGCTGTTTGCGATCCTTATTGGTTTTGCAATTCTAGGGGGAAGCGACTCCGCAGAGTTGGTCATGGGCATGGTCTCCTGGCACGGACTGGGATTTATTTTACTTGGACTACTTTCGTTGTTGTTGATTAATGCTCAGGCGGTCACTTCGGTTACCAGCGAAAGAGATGGGCTAACATTGGAAGTTTTGCTGGCCACTGAAATTACGCCGAAGGAATTTGTGCTTGGAAAACTGGTTGGTGTCTTTTTTAATGCAAAAGAAGCTCTGATTCTCCCCTTGATATTCCTGGGGCTTATTTATACTCAGTCGGGAATCGATTCGGCTCAGGCTGTTTACGTTGCAGCAGGATATGTGATGCTTTGCCTGTTCTCGGCTATGCTGGGAATGCATTCTGCAATCAGCTTTGATAACTCGCGAACTGCAATTTCAAATAGTTTGGGAACGATCTTTTTCCTCTTTATTGGCATCTTTATCTGCATGGTGTTGATTGTCGAAGCAAAATCTTCGTTTGCGTTGCAGCTCCCGAGTTTCTTGATTTTCATTGTCGGGGGTTCCATCGGGCTTTGGGCATCGCTGACTCATAAAAATCCGTCCAATGCACTCACGTTAGCAGCTGGAGTTCTTCCTTTTGGAACATTTTACGCGATCACTGCCTATTTATTAGGAGAGTCTTTCAGTGTTTGTTTGTGCGTTTGCGTTGCTTATGGCTTCACTGCGATGGCGATGTTAATCCCAGCGATCAGCGAATTCGATATGTCTTCAGGACAAGCTACAATCGAAAAATAAATGATGCTCTTTAGAATCGGCTTTCTCATTTCTGATCTCTTCGGGATCTGCTGAATTTATGTTACACGAGGTACTTAATTCGATTTCGCTTTGGTTGCCCGGCGTCAGCTTGATGCTGGCTTTAACATTTGCCTCGGGCTTCTTTTCTGGGAGCGAAACAGCACTGTTTTCTCTTTCCCGTGACGACCTGCATCGATTCCGCAATGGCACCAAAATCGAAACTCAAATTGTTTCGTCTCTTTCGCAGCCTTCTCGCTTGCTGACTGCGATTCTATTTTGGAATCTTGCGATCAACCTTTCGTACTTTGCGATCAGTGTTGTTATTGCTCGTCGATTAATGAATGCTGAGTTTCCCAGAGCCGCCTGGGGGATCAGTTTCCTGGGTGTGACAAGCTTGATACTATTTGGCGAAGTGATTCCTAAAAGTATGGCAGTGGCTTTTTCCAAGCACGTCTCTCGGGCTGTGATTTGGCCCTTGGAATATTCAGTGCGAGCGTTGGATCGAGTCATTCCGTTACTGCAAATGACAACCTTGGCCTTACAACGAGGATTCTGGTCTGGTCTCAAAGAAGAGACAATACTTGATGCAGACGATTTAGAAAAAGCTGTTGATCTTTCTTCTCAATCCAGCGAGATGATTACACATGAAAGAAACATTCTGCATCACATTCTGGACCTTTCAGAAATCGCTGTCGAAGAATTAATGCGTCCCCGCGGGACTTACGTAACGGTCTGCGAACCGGTCGCTTGGCTAGATTTGGGATCAAGTATGCCAGCGGGGGATTTCGCAGCGATTGTTGAACCTGGCACCGATCAAATCAGTGCTATTTATTGGCTGTGCGACACAATTTACAATGAAAAGCAGGGACTGGAATCGTATCGGCAATCGGTCGTGTTTCTGCCCTGGTGTGCCAATGCTGCTGTGGCGATTCATCAAATGCAAGAACAAATGTGCCACGTCGCTGCGGTTGTCGATGAGTACGGTCAGACAATTGGTGTCCTTACTCAACAAGACCTTCTCGATACCATGTTCTCATCATCGCCTTCCAGGGCAAGAAGAATTCTGAAGCGAGAAGCAGTACTGGAAATTGATCATCAGGTTTATCATCTCGATGGCCTGACAACTCTGCGTTATCTGGCACAGTTTTTAGAGATTGATTTTGATTCCGATGAAGAGCAGAGCATCACCGTTGTGGGATTGCTCCATCAACACCTCAAGGAATTTCCTAAAGTTGGAAATGAATGTGTTTGGAAAAAGTGGAAATTGAAAGTCATTGAAGTCAAAGGCCCCAGCAGAATTCGAGTACTGATGGAACCTGGTCATCACAAACCCCGATCATCAAAGGAGAAAGCATGATGGAATTTCTAGGGGGGTTGTGTTTGTTCTTTCTGGGGGTTCGATTATCCGCTTTTTTCAGTGGGATTGAAACCGCATTTTATCGAGCAAGCAAATTACGATTGAACATTGATGCTCAAACCGGCGACTTACTTTCGAAAAAATATTGAAGTACGTCAGCAATCCTTCGACATTTGTTGCAACTATTCTGATCGGGAATAATCTTGCCAATTACATCACCACCTTTGCAATTGGTTACCTTGCGATTCTGAGTTGGGGAAACCTGTCTGAATTCTCAGAAGTGAGTGTCACAATTTGTATCTCACCGCTGATTTTTGTCTTTGGTGAATTGCTTCCAAAAACATTGCATTATCGTGCTCCGCTATTAATGCTCAAACGTTATTTTAATGTTTTCCGTTGCGTTCACTGGCTGTTATTCCCATTGAGTTGGCCCTTAATGATGCTGACTACCTTGTTTCAGAAACTGGGAGGAATTCAACAGCAGCCTATGTTGAGAATTCTGGGCAGGGGACCGCTGGCAAATGTGATTGGGCGGGGGCATGATGAGGGCGTGCTCACAGGAGTTCAACACGATTTGATACAACGCGTTTTTCAAAATGCAAACCTGAAACTTGATCCGATCATTACGCCCAAAGAAGTCGCCTTTAGTTTTGAGCAAACTCCTTCGCGAACCGAATTACTGGATCATGCCCAGGCTTTCGGCTTAGTGGAAATTGCAATTGCACAGGCAGAAGAATCCGCTGAGCCTCCCTGTTACTATCGTGTTGCAGAACTGCTACTCTCGAATGCTCCGCTCGCTCAACTTAAGCATTCGATCCCGCAAATTCCTGTCAAATACTCTCGTCTGGAAGCTTTACTGGTACTTCAGGAGCATAACGCAGACATCGGATGCATCTACGATGATCAGAAGCTCATAGGGATTATCAGGCGTAGAGTCCTTGCAGAAACAATCTTGCAGGGGAATGTTTATACGACGGAACCCACAGGTATCACGCTTGCCTAATGCCTGCTTATTCATTGCTTAGCATTTTTTCCAATGCTTGAATTCCGGTCATGCCTGTGGAAATTCCCATGTCCTGGGCTGCTTGGCTGACTGCAATAATTTTGGCTTCGTAAAGATCTTCCGGTTCAAATAATGGGTGCTGCGGAGTTCCCTTGGCGATTGCAAAAGCCATGTTGAATTCGTTGGCACACTCAATACTGTAAACGCCACATCCGATCAGTCCGCGGGAAGTGTGGATTGCACAATACTGTCCGCCTTCCCATTGATAAGCTGCACCGATCGCTGATCCGAATGGTGTTTCTAATTGACGGTGCTCTGCTTTGGGAAGGGGCCGTTGGTTAGCTTTGGGAACAGACATGGTAAGACTCGCTTTCGTAAGACCAAATTAATTTCTGTAATGTGCGTGCAGATGAGAATAGTTGATTACACCAGCTTGGCACAATTGTTATGCGTTGGCAACAAATACACAATCATTGAAATTCCTTTGGTGAGGATTCTTGCAATCAAAGGTGACTTCAGAGAGAATCAACAGCACAAAGTGAACCTGTCATTAGGCATGAACGCCAATCATTTAATCGCGGTTGTTGTGTCGGCCTGAAAATCAAGAGAAAGATTTGCCATGTTGAAATCGATTTGTTTGATGCTTGTTACCACGGTTACTTTTTGTAGCCAGGCGGCTTTTGCAGGGGAGGTGAAAATATCGCCGGATGTTGTTTATGGTCATAAATACGGCCTTGCACTCACTTTTGATGTATTCACACCAGAAGAAAACGCTAATGGGGCAGGAGTATTGTTTATGGTCAGCGGGGGTTGGTATTCACGGTGGTCACCAGCTGAAAGGATGGCAAATGTATTTAAGCCGTTGACAGACAAAGGCTTCACCGTCTTTGCGGTGCGTCACGGAAGCAGCCCCAGATTTTCGATCCCCGAAGCTGTTGAAGATGTTCGCCGAAGTGTGCGATACATTCGAATGAATGCTGAAACATTTCAGATTGATTCCGAACGATTAGGCGTTTACGGGGCCAGCGCAGGCGGTCATTTATCTTTGATGTTAGGGACTGCTTCTGATAACGGAAACCCGAAAGCCAAAGATCCCGTTTTGCGAGTCAGCGACCGTGTTCAAGCTGTTGTGGCTTGGGTTGCTCCGACAGATTTGCAAATTATGGTTTGGGATGCTCCCGATCATTTGCCCGCTTACGATCGATTTCCTGCATTAGAGTTGGATCTAAAAAAAGCCAAAAAGTTTTCTCCGTTGGTGCATGTGACGCCCGATGATGCACCGACGCTGCTTGTCGTGGGAGACAAAGATACTTTGGTCCCGATGGAACATAGCGAGAATATTTATGCAGCCTTTCAAAAGGTGAAAGTCTCCAGCGAATTGATCGTCATCGAAGGAGCAGGGCACGGATTCGGCGGAGAATATAGAGAGCGAGCTTTGAAAGAACTCGCTGCCTGGTTCGAAAAACACTTAGCAAAAAAGTGAGTGAGAGGTAGGCCGGAATAAGCGGAGCGAAATTCCGGCAGTTGTTTGGTTCTCATGCTGGAACATCGTAAAAACTTGTTCCGGCCTACATGACTACG